>NZ_QHHV01000162.1:0-28362 GCF_003947245.1 Actinoplanes sp. ATCC 53533
GTCGGCCTTGTTCGGCACTCCACTGCCGAGCTTCTGGCTTGTCCCGGAGGCGGCGCTCACGCTGCCGTTCCTGCTGCTCTTCCGCCTCACCTGTTACTACTACCGCAAGGCGTACTACCGCGCCTTCTGGCTGTCGCCGCCGGCCTGTGCCGTGCCCGACGCGCACGAGAAGTACACCGGTGAGACGCGGTTCCCGCTGATCTTCCAGAACCTGCACCGGTACGCGTTCTACGCCGCCGGCATCATCTCGTTGATCAACACCTGGGACGCCGTCATCGCGTTCCGGTCCGGCGAGGAGTTCGGCTTCGGGCTGGGCAACGTCATCCTGGTCGGCAACGTCGTGATGCTGTGGCTGTACACGTTGTCCTGTCACTCCTGCCGGCACATCGTCGGCGGGCGGTTGAAGCACTTCTCCAAGCACCCGGTGCGGTACCGCTTCTGGGTCTTCGTGTCGAAGCTCAACGCCCGGCACATGCAGCTCGCGTGGATCACGCTCGGCACCCTCGCCCTGACCGACTTCTACATCATGGCGCTCGCGGCCGGCTGGTGGCCCGACCTGCGCTTCATCAACTAGAGGGCCCCCATGACAACCCGAATCGAACGACACCACTACGACGTGGTCGTGATCGGCGCCGGCGGCGCCGGGCTGCGGGCGGCCATCGAGGCCCGGCTCGCCGGCAAGCGGACCGCGATCATCTCCAAGTCGCTGTTCGGCAAGGCGCACACGGTCATGGCCGAGGGCGGCGCGGCCGCCGCCATGGGCAACGTGAACAGCAAGGACAACTGGATGGTGCACTTCGGTGACACCATGCGCGGCGGCAAGTTCCTGAACAACTTCCGGATGGCCGAGCTGCACGCCAAGGAGGCGCCGGAGCGGATCTGGGAGCTGGAGACCTACGGTGCGCTCTTCGACCGCACCAAGGACGGCAAGATCTCCCAGCGCAACTTCGGCGGCCATGAGTATCCGCGGCTCGCGCACGTCGGCGACCGCACCGGCCTGGAGCTGATCCGCACCCTGCAGCAGAAGATCGTCTCGCTGCAGCAGGAGGACTTCGCGGAGACCGGCAGCTACGAGTCGAAGATCCGGGTCTTCTCGGAGACCACGATCACCGAGCTGCTGCTGGAGGGCGACCGGATCGCCGGGGCGTTCGGCTACTACCGCGAGTCGGGCGAGTTCATCCTGCTCGAAGCGCCCGCGGTGGTGCTCGCCACCGGTGGTGTCGGCCGCTCCTACAAGGTCACCTCGAACTCGTGGGAGTACACCGGGGACGGTCACGCGCTCGCCCTGCGGGCCGGCGCCACGCTGATCAACATGGAGTTCCTGCAGTTCCACCCGACCGGCATGGTCTGGCCGCCCAGCGTCAAGGGCATCCTGGTCACCGAGTCGGTCCGGGGCGACGGCGGCGTGCTCAAGAACACCGACGGCAAGCGGTTCATGTTCAACTACGTCCCCGACGTCTTCCGCCGGCAATATGCGGAGACCGAGGAGGAGGCCGACCGCTGGTACAAGGACCCGGAGAACAACCGGCGCCCACCCGAGTTGCTGCCCCGCGACGAGGTCGCCCGCGCGATCAACAGCGAGGTCAAGGCCGGCCGGGGTACGAAGGCCGGCGGTGTCCTGCTCGACATCGCCAGCCGGCTGCCGGCCGAGGAGATCCAGCGGCGGCTGCCCTCGATGTACCACCAGTTCAAGGAGCTGGCGGACGTCGACATCACCAAGGAGCCGATGGAGGTCGGCCCGACCTGTCACTACGTGATGGGCGGCGTCGAGGTCGACCCGGACTCCGCGGCGGCGTTCGGCCACGTCGAGGGCCTGTTCGCGGCCGGCGAGGTGTCCGGCGGCATGCACGGCTCCAACCGGCTCGGCGGCAACTCGCTCTCCGACCTGCTGGTCTTCGGCAAGCGGGCCGGTGAGCACGCGGCGGCCTACACCGACGCGCTGGGCAAGCGGCCCAAGGTGGCCACCGGTGACGTCGAGGCGGCCGTGGACGCCGCGCTCGCCCCGCTGAGCCGGGAAGGCGGCGAGAACCCGTACACGTTGCAGGCGGACCTGCAGGTGGTGATGGGCGACCTGGTCGGCATCATCCGGCGCGAGGGTGAGCTGGCCGACGCGCTCAAGCGGCTGCAGGAGCTCAAGGTGCGGGTGGCGAACGTCGGTTCGACCGGCGGGCGCAAGTACAACCCGGGCTGGCACCTGGCGCTGGACCTGCGCAACATGCTCGTCGTCTCGGAGTGCACCGCGAAGGCGGCGCTGGAGCGCGAGGAGTCCCGCGGCGGGCACACCCGCGAGGACTTCCCGAAGATGAACCCGCAGTGGCGGCTGCTCAACCTGGTCTGCTCGCTGGACGAAACCGGCGACGTGCACCTGGAACGCAAGCCGGTCCCGAAGATGCGCCCGGAGCTGATCAAGCTCTTCGACCGCACGGAGCTGAGCAAGTATCTGACCGACGCGGAGCTCGTGGACTACGACGCACTCAAGACGGAGGCGAAGTAATGGAGCGTCACTTTCGGGTGTGGCGGGGCGACGCGTCGGGCGGCGAGATCCAGGACTTCGACGTCGAGGTGAACGAGGGCGAGGTCGTCCTCGACATCATCCACCGGTTGCAGGCGACCGAGACGCCGGATCTGGCCTGCCGCTGGAACTGCAAGGCCGGCAAGTGCGGGTCCTGCTCGATGGAGATCAACGGCAAGCCGCGGCTGGGCTGCATGACGCGGATGTCCACGTTCGAGGAGAACGAGACGGTCACGATCACGCCGCTGCGCGCGTTCCCGATCATCCGGGACCTGGTCACCGACGTCTCGTTCAACTACGAGAAGGCCCGCGAGACGCCGGCGTTCGCGCCGCCGCCGGGGGTCAAGCCGGGCGAGTACCGGATGCAGCAGATCGACGTGGAACGCTCGCAGGAGTTCCGCAAGTGCATCGAGTGCTTCCTCTGCCAGAACACCTGCCACGTGGTCCGCGACCACGAGGAGAACAAGGCGGCGTTCTCCGGCCCGCGCTACTTCATCCGCGCCGCCGAGCTGGACATGCACCCGCTCGACGACCGGACGGACCGCAAGAACTACTCCCAGGAGCACCAGGGCCTGGGCTACTGCAACATCACCAAGTGCTGCACCGAGGTCTGCCCCGAGCACATCAAGATCACGGACAACGCGATCATCCCGATGAAGGAACGGGTCGTGGACAACCGCTACGACCCGCTGGTCTGGCTCGGTCGCAAGATCTTCCGCCGGGACCAGCTCGACTCCACGGGTACGGGCCGCGAGTCGATGGCGCCCAGTGCCTCCGCCGGCGTCACCGGGGTAGCTGCCGGCGTCGCCAGCTCCGGCGCACGGGCGCCGGAAGGGCCGGCGGTGAACGCCGACGGCCGGCTGGACGTGGCCGAGTTGCTGTCGCACCAGGCGGGCGGCCCCTCGCCGTTCGGCGACGACCAGGAGTTCCCGCTGCGCGAAGGCGGGATCACCTATCAGCATCCGGAGCCGGACAAGAACTGAGCAGCACGCGAACGGCCCGCCTTCGGCGGGCCGTTCCGCTATACCAGCGACGGTGTTTCCCATGGGGAAGCAGAGCAGCGACGGCGTTTCCCATGGGGAAGCAGAGCAGCGACGGTGTTTCCCATGGGGGAGCAGAGCGGAAGTGGCGCCTGCGGCTACTCCAGGAAGGTCGCGACGGTCGCCACGAACCGGTCCGGGTCGTCCAGCCACGGCTGGTGGCCCGCTTCCGGCTGGACGACCAGGGTGGCGTCCGGGAACAGCGCGGCGTACTCGGCCACCGCGGGCGGCGGGCTGTTCAGGTCGAACTCGCCGGCCAGCAGCAGGACCGGGGCCGGGAAGGTCGCCAGGGCCGCCCGGGTCGCGTCCGGCGTGAAGGCGCCGGCGGAGCCGAAGACCTCGGCCGCCGCCAGGTTGATCCGGCCGGTCGACTCCGCGTGGTGCCGCTGCGCCGCCTCGTCCCACCGGCCGTACCGCAGCGGGGTGATGGCCGCCCAGTCAGCCTCCGTCGCCTTCCCGGCACCGATCGCCGCCAGCGCGGCGACGGCGGCCGGGAACCAGGGCTCGTTCTTGCGGAGCTGGGCGGTCTCGCGGCGCATCTCGCCGGGCACCGGGATGCCGACACCGATGAGGCTGGGCGTGATCAGGACCAGCCGGCGGACAGCCTCCGGGTGGCGGGTCGCGTACTGCACGACGAGATTGACACTGGCGGAGTGGCCCAGCAGGTCGATCCGGCCCAGGCCGAGGTGCTGCCGCAGGGCCTCGACGTCGTCGACCTGGCGGTCGCAGCGGTAGGACTCTCCGTCACCGGGAACCGCGGAATCCCCGGTGCCGCGGGGATCGAGCAGCAGCAGCCGGCGGTGCCGCGCCAGACCCCCGAGATCACCGAGGTACGCGGCGTCCTGCATGGGACCGCCGGGCAGGCAGAGGAGTGGATCGCCGTCCCCGATCGTGCGGTAGGCGAGTCTGGTGCCGTCCGGCGCTGAGAAGGTGGGCATGGCGCGCAGCCTGGCAGCATGATCCGCGACCGGGAAGGGATTTAGGGCGCGGATGTCAAGACCGGCGGTTTCTGGCCGCCATCGCATGGAACACCTTCTTGGGCTCCCAGCGGGTCTCGTCGAGCATCCGCACCACGCCGTAGGAGCCGAGGTCCGCGTCCCCGATCCTGCCGTACCCGGCGAAGGTGAACCAGAGCGCCGTGTCCACGCCCTCCTCCTCGAAGATGTCCAGCAACTCGGTGAGGTAACGCACCTGCTCGTCCTCGTCCGGCTTGGCACCCTGCGGCACCTGCCAGGCCATGCCGCCGAGCCCGCTCGCACCCTGGTATGCGCAGGTGCCGTACTCGGTCACCGCGACGGGCTTGCCGTGCGCGAGGTGCCCGCGCAGCTCGGCCCGGAAGGTGTCGGCGTTGTAGGCGGCCCGGTAGGCGTCGACCCCGACGATGTCGAACGGGCCCCAGTCGACGAACTCCCACGGCCCCGCGGCGTAGGTGATCTGGCCGTCGAAGTGGGCACGGACCGTCTCGGCGGCCTCGGCGAGGAAGGTGTTGACACGCTCCTGCACCGGGCCGAGGGCGGTCCACCACTCCAGGTCGGCGGTCGCCATGGTCTGCAGCCGGTCGCGGTAGGTGTCGCCCGGGATGAAGCCGCCGCAGAAGGCGCTGACCTCGCAACCGGCGACGAACACCACCTCGGCTCCGGCGCGCCGGACGGTCTGGGCCCGGCAGGCACAGTCGGCCAGGAACGGGAGCAGCTCATCGGCGGGAACGTCGACGGGGAAGGGCGCGAACCACACCTCCAGGCCGGCGGCCGCGGCATGTGCCGCGGCGACGCTCAGCCGCTCGGGGTCGCGGCCGGAGACGCGGACGGCGTCGCAGCCCAGCTCGCCGGCGATCACCGCCATCTCCCGCCGTACCGTCTCGGGGGTGAAGGTCTTGCGGGTGTAATCCGGTCCAGGGAGGAATCCGGTGTCGTAGTTGATGCCCCGTGCGCGCATGTCATTGCCCTCCAATGTGGTCGATGCCGTGTGTCAGCAGGTCGAAGGCGAGCTCGGTGTCCTCGGCCAGGGCGCGGGCCGCTTCGTGGGGCGCCGCGCCGCCGACCAGCAGGTGGAAGAACGACTCCTGGAGGGTGAGCAGGCTGGCGGTGATCTGCGCCGCCATCAGCGCGGCCCGGGTCGCACCGTGCTCCTCGGTCAGCACCTCGGCCAGCGCCCGGCGCTGCTGGTAGATCAGGGCGTTCGCGGCGCCGCTGAGCGCCGGGCTGTCGAAGATCACGCGCATCCGGGCGATCACCTCGACCCGGTCCACCTCGGCCATCCGGGTGGCCGCCAGCGTGCGGTAGTGGGCACGCAGCGCCTGCAGCGCGGACTGCCCGGCGGAACGCCCGGCGACGATCCCGGCCAGGTCGTCTTGCCCCACGCCCTGCAGCACCAGGGATTCCTTGCTGGGGAAGTATGCGAAGAGGGTGGCCTTGGCCACCTCGGCGACCGCGGCGATCTCGTTGATCGTCACCGCGTCGAAACCACGCTCGGTGAACAGCCGCAGCGCCACCGCGGCGATCCGCTGCCTCGACTGCTCCTTCTTGCGCTCCCGAAGCCCTGCCATGCGACCACAATAACCAGACCGGGTCTGAAATTAAACCCGGTCTGAGATTATCTCGGTGATTGGCACACACGTACGAAGTCGGCATAGGGTGTCGGCGTGAGCGCTTACCAGCCGTCGATGCTCGACCTCATGGCCGGCCCGTCCACCGCGCTGGAGCCGCTGCCCGGCCGCCTGGTGCGGCACACGCTGACCGCGGGCGCCTGGGTCGACGTGCTCCCCGGCTGGGTGCGCGGGTCCGACCCGGTTTTCGAGACCCTGCTGACCGAGGTCGACTGGCGCGCCGAGCGCCGCGCGATGTACGACGGCGTCGTCGACGTCCCCCGCCTGCTGCGCTGGTACGGCGGCGGCGACGCGCTCCCCCACCCGGTCCTGACGCAGGCCCGCGACCGGCTGTCCGCGCACTACGAGCCCGAGCTGGGCGAGGCCTTCGTGACGGCGGGCATGTGCCTCTATCGCGACGGCAGCGACAGCGTGGCCTGGCATGGCGACACCCTGGGCCGGTCCGCGCGGGAGGACACGATGGTGGCGATCGTGTCGTTCGGCTCGCCGCGAAACCTGATGCTGCGGCCCCGCGCGGGCGGCGCGGAGACGCTGCGCTTCCCGCTCGGGCACGGCGACCTGATCGTGATGGGCGGCTCCTGCCAGCGCACCTGGGAGCACGCCGTCCCAAAGACCGCGAAACCGGTGGGCCCCCGGGTCAGCGTGCAGTTCCGCCCGGTCAACGTCGCCTGAGAGTCCACTGCGGGGGCGTGGCGGTGCCGACGCCCCCGGGTCGCTAACCGGTCACCGGCCCGGGCGAGCTGGGAAACGACGACGCCGAGCCCGGCTCGGGAGCGCCGGAAGCCGCTGACTGGGGAACGTCCGAGACGGCGAGCGCCGGCGCCGGGGCGCCGGGAAACGCCGGCCGGGGAACGCCCACTGCAGTTGGCGAGGGACTGGGAGTGCCCGCCCAAGCGGCCGGCCGGCCGTACCGCAGCCCAGCCATCCGGATGCGTTCCTGGTTGGCGGTCACCTGCCAGACCAGCAGGATCGCGCTGCCCGCCGCCGCCGCCTCGAACAAGCTCATCGCCGCCGACAGCAGCGTCGAGGGGCCGGGGTCGAGGCGGTCCAGCACGGGCTGGCCCAGCTGACTGATCGCCACCGAGACCGACCACAGCACGACCCAGGCCACGACCACGCCGCGGCGCCGCTCGTGCGGCCGCCCCTCGACCTCGTCCGCGCGGCGCTGGCTCACCCGGTCGATCTCGCTGACCACCAGTTGCGGGATCACGAAGTTGCCGATCGGCAGGAACCACCCGCCGATCGACCAGCCGCGACTCCAGGCCAGCTCCTCGCCGGGGCCGTCCAGGTTGGTCCGTGCCCGGTGCAGCCACCCGACGAACGCGATGCCGGCGAGCATCAGCAGCAACAATCCGATGGTCGGCAGCGCTCCTTCGTCGAGGCGGCGCCGAAGGATAGCGGCCAGGATCACTCGTGCGCTGCCCCGGCGAAAGACCCGAAACGATCAAGACAACAACCCGTTGCCAAGAGATCGACCTTCGGTAATGTTTCAGGGACATTGACAAGGCGGCTCAAGAACTTACACTCCAAGTGTAATAAGTGCCGACCGCATCACCCTCCATCGAGGACGGTGCCGATGACTCGCCCCGACACCGACCCCGACCAGGGCCTTTCCCTCCACCAGATCGGCGTCCGGTTCGGCGGGCTCGTCGCCCTCGACGACGTTTCGCTGCGGGTGCCACCCGGCCGGACGGTCGGGGTCATCGGTCCCAACGGCGCGGGCAAGACCACGCTCTTCAACGTCGTCTGCGGCTTCGTCGCGCCGGCCGCCGGCACCATCACGCTCGACGGCCGGCCGCTGCGGCCCCGACCGCACCGGCTGGCGCGCCTCGGCATCGCCCGGACGTTGCAGGGCGTCGGCCTCTTCGCCGGCCTGACCGTGCTGGAGAACGTCATGGTCGGTGCCGAACACGCGGGCCAGAGACCCGAGGGCGCCTGGGAAGCGCTGGAGCGCTGCGGTGTCGCCCCGCACGCGCACGCACTTCCCGGCGGACTGCCGTACGCGGTCCGCAAGCGCGTCGCTCTGGCCCGCGCCCTCGTCGCCCAGCCGCGCCTGCTGCTGCTGGACGAGCCCGCCGGCGGCCTCGCCGCCGACGAGATCACCGCGCTGGCGGCGCTGATCACCGGCCTGCCCTGCGCGGTGCTGCTGGTCGAGCACCACATGGATCTGGTCATGGCGGTCTGCGACGAGATCCTGGTGCTGGACTTCGGCAAGCCCGTCGCCTACGGAAGCCCGGCCGAGATCCGCACCGACGAGGCCGTCGTGGACGCCTATCTGGGCGCTGCGGCATGACCGACTGCACCGCGGCGAAGCAACGGCGCTCGACATGACCGCGCTGCTGGCGGCCGAGCAGCTCACCGTCGGGTACGGCGCCGCGCCGGTGCTGCACGATGTGGATCTGACGGTGGCGGCGGGCTCCATCACCGCCGTCCTCGGTGCGAACGGTGCCGGGAAGACGACGCTGCTGCGTACCCTCTCGGGTCTGCTCCGCCCGGCCGCCGGCCGGGTCGTGCTCGACGGCCAGGACCTGCGCGGGGTCAAGGTCGAGCAGATGGTGCGCCGCGGCGTGGCGCACGTGCCGGAGGGCCGCGGCGTGGTCACCGAACTGACCGTCGACGAGAACCTGCGGCTCGGCGGCCTGTGGCGCCGCGACCGGGTGGATGCCAAGCGCGCCCTGGATGAGGTGTACGACCTCTTCGAGCCGCTCGCCCGCCGCCGGCGCTTCCCCGGCCACCAGCTCTCCGGCGGTGAGCGGCAGATGCTCGCGCTCGGCCGGGCCCTGGTCGGCCGGCCCCGCCTGCTGCTGCTGGACGAGCCGTCGCTGGGGCTGGCGCCGCGGGTGACCGCCCAGATCATGGGCCTGCTGCGCACCCTGCGGGACGACACCGGGCTGACCGTCCTGCTCGTCGAGCAGAACGTGCGCAGCGCCCTGTCGGTCGCCGACACCGGAGTCGTGATGTCGCTGGGCCGGGTCGTCGCCAACGCCGACGCCGCCACCCTGCGCGACGACGAGGAGATGCGGCACGCGTATCTCGGCTTCTGACAAGCAGGCAACGGAGAGGGGGAGGCGATGGACCGGTTCGTGTTCCTCACGTTCGACGGCCTGAGCCGGGGTGCGGTGTACGCCGCGTTCGCCCTGGCCCTGGTCCTGATCTGGCGGGCCACCCGGATCGTCAACTTCGCTCAGGGCGCGATGGCGGTCGCGACGGCCTACGTGGGCTATTCGGTGTCGGCGGCGACCGGCTCGTACTGGCTCGGGTTCGTGGTGGCGGTGCTCGGCGGGCTGCTGCTGGGCGCGGTCACCGAGCGGGTGGTGATGCGCTTCGTCGACCACTCCTCGCCGCTCAACGGGGTGGTCGTGGCGCTCGGCCTGGTGCTGGTCATCCAAGGGGTGCTCGGCATGATCTACGGCAACGAGTTCCGCCCCGCCGAGGCGCCGTTCAGCCGCGACGCGTTCACCGTCGGCGGGATCGCGCTGCTGTCCCGGTTCGACCTGTTCGTCTTCGGGGCCGTGTGCACCGTGGTGGTGCTGCTGGCGGTGCTGTTCACCCGGACGTCGGTGGGCCTGCGGATGCGCGCCTCGGCGTTCGCCCCGGACGTGTCCCGCCTGCTCGGGGTGAACGTCGGCGGGATGCTGACGCTCGGCTGGGCGCTGGCCGCCGCGGTCGGCTCGCTGGCCGGCATGCTGGTCCTGCCGACCGAGCTGGGCCTGCATCCGAACGCGATGGACATCGTCTTCGTGTCGTCGTTCACCGCGGCCGTGGTCGGCGGCCTGGACAGCGCGATCGGCGCGGTCGCGGGCGGGCTGATCGTCGGGCTGCTGCTCTCCTACGTCAGCGGCTACCTGGGCGCCACGGTGGCGCCGATCGCCGTACTGCTGCTGCTGGTCGTCATCCTGCTGGGCCGGCCCGGCGGGTTGTTCTCGCGATCGGCGGCGAGGGCGGTATGAGCGCCCGCACCGAGCGTCGCCTCCCGGCGGCCGGCAACGGCCGCAGCCGCGAGGGCCAGAAGCGCATGCCTGAGGAAGGCACACTATGAGTGTCACGCTGGCCCCGAAGGCCGACGCCGGGCTCCAGGTGCCGCAGTCGGCCCGGCGGCATCGCTATCTGCTGTGGACCGTCGCCGCCGCCGTGTTGATCGTGGCGCTGACCTATCTGCTGCCGCCGTTCCGCAACTATCAGCTCGCGACGGTCGGGGCGTACCTGTGCGTGACGGCGGGGCTCACCGTCCTCACCGGACTGAACGGGCAGCTGTCGCTCGGGCACGGCGCGTTGATGGCGACCGGGGCATACACCGTCGCACTGGTGAGCGAGTCGCTGGCCGGCCGGGGCCAGTGGACGCTGCTGATCGCGGTGCTCGCCGGGATCGCCGCGGCCACGGTCGCCGGCGGGATCGTCGGGCTGGCGGCGGCCCGGCTCCGTGGGCCGTATCTGGCCGGGCTCACGCTCGCGGTCGCCGTGCTGGTGCCGGCGATCGCCAGCACGTTCGAGGGGACCTTCAACAGCGACCAGGGCCTGTCGGTGTACGTCGATCCGCCACCGCTCGCGCTGGGCGCGACGTTCCCGTACGAGCGCTGGCAGGCATGGCTGGCCTGGGCCGGCGCGCTGCTCACCATGTTCCTGCTGGCGACCCTGACCCGCGGCCGGTTCGGCAGGTCTATGCGGGCCGTACGCGACGATGAGGCCGCCGCCCGCATCGCCGGGGTGAACGTCGCGCGTACCCAGGTCCTGGCTTTTGTGGTCAGCGCGGCCTGCGCCGGCCTCGGCGGCGCGCTGTTCGCGGTGCTCGCCCAGAGTGTCTCGCCCGGCGCCTTCCCGCTCTCCCTGTCGCTGTTCCTGCTGATGGCGATCGTGATCGGCGGGCTCGGCAGCCTGGCCGGCGCGGTCTGGGGCGCGGTCCTGCTGGTGGCGCTGCCCGCCCTCACCCATTCCGCCACCGATTCGATCGACGTCTCGCCCGCGGTCGCCCAGCGGCTGGAGGGAAACCTGCCGCTGGCCCTGTTCGGCATCACGTTGATCGTCGTCATGCTCGCCGCACCCGGCGGCATCGCCTCACTGAGCCCTCGCAGACTTAGACCTAGAAGGAGAAAGCCATGAGACGCCTATGGTCCGTGCTCGCCGCGCTTACCCTGGTCGCCGCCGCCGGCTGCAGCAGTGACGACAACAGCGGCGGCAGCGACGTGCCGGGGGTGACCGACACCGAGATCCTGGTCGGCACGCACATGCCGCTGACCGGCCCCGCCGCCGCCGGCTATTCGAAGATCGCCCCGGCCACCAAGGCCTACTTCGACTACGTGAACGCGAACGGCGGCGTGCACGGCCGCAAGATCAGCTACAAGATCATGGATGACACCTACAACCCGGCGACGACCCAGCAGGTGGTCCGCGAGCTGGTCCTGCAGGACAAGGTCTTCGCGATCCTGAACGGCCTGGGCACGCCGACGCACACCGGCGTGCTGGACTTCCTCAAGACCAACCGGGTGCCCGACCTGTTCGTGGCGTCCGGCAGCCGCAGCTGGGACCAGCCGGACAAGTATCCGGGCACCTTCGGCTTCAACGTGGACTACACCGTCGAGGGCAAGATCCTGGCCACCCACGTCAAGACGACCATGCCCGGCAAGAAGGTCTGTTTCCTGGGCCAGGACGACGACTTCGGCCGGGACGCGCTGGCCGGCATCGAGAAGGTCCTCGGCCCGGTCGCCGCGAAGCAGTCGTACGTCACCAGCAACCCGAACGTCGGGCCGCAGATCGGCGCGCTCAAGCAGGCCGGCTGCCAGGTCGTCATGCTGGCGACCGTGCCCGGCTTCACCGCGCTGAGCCTCGGCACCGCGGCGAAGATCGCCTTCAAGCCGCAGTTCGTGGTCTCCCAGGTCGGCGCCGACCTGACCACGCTCGCCCGGCAACTGGGTGCCGCGACGCCGCTGACCGAGGGCCTGGTCTCGGCCAACTACCTGCCGCTGAGCAACGACGACGCCAACCCGTGGATCCAGCTCTACAAGAAGGTGAACGCGGCGCACAACGGCAACGCCGAGTTCGACAACAACATCGTCTACGGCATGTCCGTCGGCTACCTCTTCGTGCAGAGCCTGCAGAAGGCGGGCAAGGACCTGACCCGCGAGGGCCTGATCCAGACCATCGAGAAGGGCGGCTTCCAGGGACCGGGTCACGCGCCGCTGCGCTTCTCGGCCGACGACCATTCCGGGTACGGCGGCATGCAGCTCTCCACGATCAAGGGCGGTAAGCAGGGGTACTTCGGCCAGCCGTTCGAGACCGACGAGGAGGACGGTGCCGTCGTGGCGTACACGACGCCGGCGGCGACCCCGCCGCAGAACGGGATCCCGGCAGCCTCATAGCCGGCCGGCTCGCCGGCAACGCCGGGGAAATGGTTGCGACTCGCCGCCAACCGATGCAGGGTTGGCGGCGAGACGGTTACTGGTAGGTATTTAGTGCTTTCCATGCAAATTTGGGGGTCTTGACCGGATGTCGAAGCTCATCGGTGCCGTGGCCATCGTGACCGGGGCGAGCCGGGGAATCGGATTCGCCATCGCGCAGCGCTTCGTCGCTGAGGGCGCGAGGGTCTGCATCACGGGACGGGACGCCGCCGCCCTGGAGACGGCGGTCAAGGACCTGGGCGGGCCGGAGGTGGCGATCGGCGTCGCCGGCAAGGGCGATGACGCGGATCACCGCGCCGCCGTGATCGACACCGTGCTCGGCGCGTTCGGGCCGGTCACCGCGCTGGTCAACAACATCGGCATCAACCCGGCGTACGGGCCGCTGAGCACGCTGGACCTGAACGCGGCCCGCAAGATGATCGACGTGAACGTGCTCGGCACGCTCGGCTGGGTGCAGCAGGCGCTGCGCGGCGGGCTCGCCGAGCAGGGCGGCTCGATCGTCAACATCTCGTCGGTCTCCGGCGTCCGCCCGGCGCCCGGCATCGCGTTCTACGGCACCACCAAGGCCGCCCTCATCCACCTCACCGAAGAGCTGGCCATGGAGCTGGCGCCGAAGATCCGGGTCAACGCCGTCGCCCCGGCCGTGGTCAAGACCCGCTTCGCCACCGCGCTGTACGAGGGCCGCGAGGAACAGGTCGCGGCCGCGTATCCGCTGGGCAGACTCGGCGTGCCCGAGGACGTGGCCGGCGCCGTCGCCTTCCTGTGCTCGAGCGACGCGGCCTGGATCACCGGGCAGACGATCGTCATCGACGGCGGCGTCACCCTGACGGGCGCCGACCAGTGAGCGCCGGGAGGGCCGGCGTAAGTCCGGTCAAGGATGGCGGCCGGGTGGTTGTCACCGGGGCGGGCGGCGGGATCGGCGCGGCGCTGGCCCGCCGGTTCGCGGCCGACGGCGCCAAGGTGATCGTCAACGACCTGAACCCGGCCGCCGCCGAGGCCGTGGCCGCGGAGATCGGCGGGATCGCCGTGCCCGGCGACGCCGCGAACGAGGCGGACACCCGGCGGCTCGTCGACACGGCCTGGGCCGAGCTCGGCGGCGTCGACCTCTTCTGCGCCAACGCCGGCATCCTCACCCCCGGGGCGGCCGACGCGACCGACGCCGCATGGGAGCAGGCCTGGCAGGTCAACGTCATGTCACACGTGTACGTGGCCCGCGCGGTGCTGCCCCGCTGGCTGGGGAACGGCGGCGGGCGGCTGCTGTTCACCGTCTCCGCGGCGGGGCTGCTGACCCTGCTCGGCAGTGCGCCGTACTCGGTCACCAAGCACGCCGCGCTCGGCTTCGCGGAGTGGCTGCGTGCCACGTACGTGCACCGCGGCATCACCGTCCAGGCGCTCTGCCCGCAGGGTGTGCGCACCGACATGCTGACCGGCGGCGACTCGGAGAGCGCCAGCCAGGCCCAGCTCGCCGCCACCGCCATGGAGCCCGCCGAGGTCGCGGCCGTGGCCGCCGAGGCGCTCGAAGGCGACACCTTCCTGATCCTGCCGCACCCCGAGGTCGCCGAGTACTACCGGCGCCGCGCCACCGACACCGACCGCTGGCTCGGCGGGATGAACAAGATCCAGCGCGGCTTCGACGCGGCAGGTGCGTCATGACCGACCGCAGCGAAACCCGCTCGGCGGAGGCCGCCAACGGCCGTGACGGCGAGGGCCAGGAGGGCATGACAAAGGTGACACAGCTATGACCGGGCCGCGCGGACTCGACCTGGACCGACTGCGGACCCACCTGGGCTCCGGCGAGCTGACCGCGACGATGTTCGCCGGCGGCCGGTCCAACCTCACGTACGCGGTCACCGACGGCACCGACCGCTGGGTCCTGCGCCGGCCGCCGCTCGGCCACGTCCTGCCGACCGCCCACGACATGGTCCGGGAGCACCGCGTCCTGCACGCCCTCTCGGCGGCCGGCTTCCCGGCCCCGCGGCCCGTGCTGCTCTGCACGGACCTGGACGTGATCGGCGCGCCGTTCTACCTGATGGAGCACGTCGACGGCGCGATCTATCGCGACGTGGCCGCGCTGGAGGCGATGGGCCCGGAGGCGATGCGCACGCTGGTGCTCGCGCTGGTGGACACGCTCGCCGACCTGCACGCGCTGGAGCCGGCCGCGATCGGGCTCGCCGACTTCGGCCGCCCGGAGGGCTTCAACGCCCGGCAGGTCCGCCGCTGGCGCAAGCAGCTCGACGCGTCCCGCAGCCGCGAGGTGCCGGGCATCGAGGAGCTGCACGCCCGGCTGGCCGCGGAGATCCCGGAGGGCGCGGGCGCGGTGGTGCACGGGGACTACCGGCTGGACAACGTGCTGATCGGACCGCGGCTGGAGATCAACGCGGTGCTGGACTGGGAGATGTCGACGCTGGGCGACCCGCTCAGCGACGTCGCCCTGATGCTCGTCTACGCCGGCCGCCCGCTGCTGAGCAGCCACGGCGAGCCGCGCTCGTCCATCTCGGTGCCGGGGCATCCCAGCCTGTCCGAGATGGCCGGGCACTATGCGAAACGCTCCGGCCGCGACGTCTCCGACCTGCACTGGTATGTCGGTTTCGCCGCGTTCAAGCTCGCCGTCATCCTGGAGGGCGTGCACTACCGCTACGTCCAGGGCCAGACGGTCGGCGAGGGCTTCGACACGGTCGGCGCGCTCGTCGCGCCGCTCGTGGCACAGGGACACGAGTCGCTCGACGGAACGCTGGGGGATAACTGATGGACTTCGCGTTCGACGCCAAGACCGAGGACTACCGCAAGCGCCTGCTCGCCTTCCTCGACGAGCACGTCTACCCCGCCGAGGCCACCTTCGACGAGGAGTACGCCGGCGACTGGTCCCCGCCGCCGGTCATCGCCCGGCTGCAGGCCCAGGCCCGGCCGGCCGGGCTGTGGAACCTCTTCCTGCCCGGCGAGCACGGCGCGGGCCTGACCAACCTGCAGTACGCCCCGCTGGCCGAGCTCACCGGCCGCAGCCCGGCGCTCGCCCCGCCCGCGCTGAACTGCGCCGCGCCGGACACCGGCAACATGGAGGTGCTGGCCCAGTTCGGCAGCCCGGCCCAGCGGGATCGGTGGCTGCGGCCGCTGCTCGACGGCACGATCCGGTCCGCCTTCGCCATGACCGAGCCGCAGGTGGCCTCGTCGGACGCCACGAACATCGGCACCCGGATCACCCGGGACGGCGACGACTACGTGATCAACGGCCGCAAGTTCTACATCTCCGGCGCGATGAACCCGAACTGCCAGATCTTCATCGTGATGGGCAAGACCGATCCGGAGGCCGCCCGGCACGTCCAGCAGAGCATGATCCTGGTGCCCCGGGACACGCCCGGAATGACCGTTCAGCGGGGCATGACGGTCTTCGGCTATGACGACGGCGACCACGGCGGGCACGCCGAGATGATCTTCGAAGACGTCCGGGTGCCGGCCACCAACCTGATCGGCGAGGAGGGTTCCGGCTTCGCCATCTCGCAGGCTCGGCTGGGCCCGGGCCGGATTCACCACTGCATGCGGCTGATCGGGATGGCCGAGCGGGCCCTGGAGCTGATGTGCCGGCGGGCGCTGACCCGGACGCCGTTCGGCAAGCCGCTGGCCGAGCAGGGCGTGGTGCAGGAGTGGATCGCGGAGTCCCGGGTCCGCATCGAGCAGGCCCGCCTGTTGGTCCTCAAGGCCGCCTGGCTGATGGACACGGTCGGCAACAAGGGCGCGCACACCGAGATCCAGGCCATCAAGATCATCGTGCCGCAGGCCGCCGAGTGGATCATCGACAAGGCCATCCAGGCACACGGCGCCGCCGGCGTCGGCCAGGACACTCCGCTGGCCCGGCTCTGGGCGCAGGCCCGCACGCTGCGGCTGGCCGACGGCCCCGACGAGGTGCACAAGCGCTCGCTGGCGCGCCGGGAGCTCAACCGCTATCGGAGTGTCTGATGCCGGCAGCCTCGCCCCGTCCGCCCCAGCGCGTCGACGGCCGCACGGCCCGCTCGGAGCGCACCCGCAACGCCATCGTCGACGCCCACGTGGCGCTGATCCTCTCCGGCGACCTGCGCCCGACGGCGGACCGCATCGCCAAGCAGGCCGGCGTGTCGCTGCGCGCCCTGTGGAGCCACTTCGCCGACATGGAGGCGCTCTTCGCGGCCAGCGGCGAGCGGATCCTCCTGCAGCGCGACGAGGCGCATCGGGCGGTGCCGGTCGAGCTGCCGCTGGCGGCGCGCATCGACGCGTACTGCCACCAGCGGGCGCGGCTGCTGGAGCACATCGCGCCGGCGGCCAAGGCGTCGGCGCTGAAGGAGCCGTTCTCCCCCGCGCTGCAGAGCTACCGGCGCAGTCACGTCGACCGGGTCCGCACCGAGCTGAAGATCCTGTTCGGCCGGGAGATCAACGGCGACGAGACGCTGCTGGCCGCCCTGACGGCGACGAGCATGTGGCCGACCTGGGGCACGATGCGCGACGCGATGGGCCTGGACCAGGAGGCCGCCCGGCTGGTGCTGATCCGGACGGTCACGGCCCTGCTGGCCGCGCGCTGATCCGGAACCCCGGCGACACGCGAGAAAATCTGTCCCCCAAGAACTAGATTTCCTTGGCGGGGTCGGCTAACGTTTCTCCTGTCGAACGAGGAACAAAAAGACGCGGACGTACCGCCCGGCCGTGAGGTCACGACGGGCTGCAGATCTGCCGTACGTGGCGGGGCCAAGAAAGTTGCGTGGGGCTCTACCACCGGCGGGAAAGTGCAAGAAGTACGCATCTCGTCAGAGCAAGTGAACGCAGAGGAAAGGGAGGGTTTCGCACCGTTGGATCGCCCGCCACGACCGCAAGTCCGGGTCCGGCGGACACCGCAGCTTCCATCGAACGAAAGGTGGTCTCCGGTCACGCTTACGCGATCCTCGCACCCGAAACCGTTACACACGGCTGGTGCGGATTAGACAAACCGACGCGACTGTCGGCAGATGGTGTTCTAGACCCGATAACCCTGGGCCCCGGCGCGATAAGCGCCGGGGCCCTCGACACGGAGGTGACATGGCCCCACCCGACGACATGTTCGGTGACGAGGACTACCCGGCCTACACGATGGGCCGCGCCGCTGAGATCGTCGGCGTGTCGCAGGACTTCCTGCGGCGGCTCGGCGAGGCGAAACTGATCGACCCGTTCCGCTCCCCCGGCGGACACCGGCGCTACTCCCGATACCAGCTGCGCCTCGCGGCCCGGGCCAAGCAGATGGTGGACGACGGCACCGCCCTGGAGGCGGCATGCCGGATCATCATCCTGCAGGACCAGCTCGAGGAGGCCCTGCGGGTGAACGAGACCCTCCGCAGGAACGAGCCCAGCAACGCAGAATGACCATCTGCCGTCCCGGCACGCGGTCCCGCCCTTTCGGGCCGGGGCCGTTCGTCGTTTCCGGGCGGGACCCCATCCAACCGCCCCGCCGCCGCCCTTGAACGGACTGAAGGCCGTTCGTCGTTTCCGGGCGGGGGCCCCCATCCAACTGCGCTCCGCGCAGGACGCCACCCCGCCCCGCCCTGGCGGCCCCCACGCTCGGCTCGCCGGACGCGGGGGCACAAGCGCAGCCGGGTCAGCTCGGGTCGAACTCGCTGCCACGCACCCCGCGGAGGAAGTCCTGGAAGGTCTCCCGGCTGAACGACAGCACGGCACCCTCCGGGTTCTTGGAGTCCCGAAGGAAGACCGCATGAGGGCCGGTTTTCACTTCGACACAGTTTCCGCTCGAGCTGCGCTTGCTCTTGCGCCACTGATGGACCTCGTCGGGCGTGTTCATCCGGCCTCCAGCTTTATGAAGACAGCCGGCGCTCCGAGCGCCAGGCTGAGAAGTCTGTATTTTACGTTTTGTCAGGGTCTGACCCGGAAGTAACGCAAGCAAAACTGGATGCTAGACCATGCGGACGGCAAACATCCAGTTGCAAATTGCACTAGGCTGGACGAGATCCAGGATTTTGCCGACTTCACCGGAGTTGATCATGACCGAGCCGGTCGGCCCCGCCATCGCCCGACTGCGCCTGCACACCCACCTGCGCGAGCTCAGGGAGTCGCAAGGCCACTCCGCGTCCGCCGTGGCGAAAAAGATGCGGTGGTCGCAGAGCAAGCTGAACAGGATCGAGAACGGCGTGGTGACAATCCAGCCGATCGAGGTCAAGGCGCTCCTGGAGCTTTACGACGTGCGGGACTCCACAGAGGTCGAGCGGCTGATGGACCTCTCCGAGATCTCCCGCGAGCGCCGCTGGTGGCGCGAGGAGAAGCTCTCGCAGGAGTTCAAGGACTTCGTCGCGTTCGAGAGCGAGGCCTCCGGCCTGTACGGCTACTTCGCGCTCTTCATCCCCGGCCTGCTGCAAACCCCGCAGTACGCGAAGGCGCTCAGCTCGCCCGCGATCAAGGAAGCGGTCGCGGACACGACCGGGATGAACCTGACCGAGGTCCGCAGGAAGCGCCAGGAGACCCTCTTCGACCGGCTCGACGGCGCCCGGCCCCCGACCGTCAACATGGCGATCGACGAGGCCGTCCTGCTGCGCCCGGTCGGCGGATACGAGGTGATGGCAGCCCAACTCGACCACCTGCTCGCCGTCTCGAAGCGGCCGACGGTGAAGCTCACCGTGGTGCCGCTCGAGCTCGGCGCCCACGGGGGCCTGGGCGGCACCTTCGAGTTGCTGGAGTTCGCCGGCAGTCATGACGACGATGTCGTTTTTATCGAGACCCCGGCGGACGACTTTCTGCTGACCGACAAGACCAAGACCGAGACGTTCCGGAAAATCATGGAGGACCTGCTCTCTTCCGGGATGTCCGGCACGCACGCCGCCGAAGAGATCAGCCAGGCCCGCCGGCGCCTCCGGAAGGGGTGACCGCTCACGGCAGCGGTGAGCTGTTGATCTCGACGGCCCGGATCAGGGCGCGCCGGACCCTCTCGAAGTCGGCCTTGTCACGGGTGCCGAACAGCAGGACGTCCACACCTCGATACACAGCACGGATCTCCATCCAGCGGGGACCCCGGCCCTGGTGCCGGAAGTCCAGGTGCCGCAGCACCCCGTCCAGGTCAGCGATCGGATAGCGCCCGGCCCGGGTCTCGACATACCAACTGGTGACGACGATCCGGCGGTCGGCGTAGTAGACGGCCCAGCCACATCGGGGGGTGCTCGGGGAAGTGCGGTCGATCGACATCTCAGACCCCTTACCTCGCTCCTGCCTCGATTGTCGTCGGAAATTCCCTGATAGCAACAATCTGATCACAAAACCCTAACGGCTGAGCGCTATCTGCAAAATGCAGACGGCGTGGACCGCGGGGGATCATCGGCGGGCTAAAGTCTTTGGTCAGACGACGAGCGCGCGGATCCCGGTTCGTCGTTTATCGTGATGACACACCGGAGAAACTGAACATCCCCTCAGGAGGAGTGGCTTCCATCCAGCTCAGGACGACGGCGTAGTCGGACCTCACCCGTAAAAGAGGCTCGTCATGTCAGCACCCACCGGACCGGCAGTCGCGCGCGATCGGCTCCTCGCCCCGCTGCGCGAGTTGCGAGATTCACTGAGGCTGTCGTCCGATCATCTGGATCGGGACAGGGACTGGTGGGGCGCCCACCGGTTCACCATCGAATATCCCCGCTTCGTCGAGCACGAGGCCCGGGCCACCCAGATCGGCGTCTGTCAGCCTCTGGTGGTGCCCGGCATCCTGCAGACACCGTCGTACGCGCTGGCCGCCACCGCGGCCATCACCGGACGCGCACCGGACGATCCCGCCGTCCTGGCCCGCGTCGAGGTGCGCCTGAGCAGGCAACACAGTCTCCTCGACCGGATGGCCGGCGGGGATCCGCCGCACCTCACCGTGGTGCTGGACGAGATCGTCCTACGCCGGCCGGTCGGCGGCGCCGACGTCCTGCGGGACCAGCTCGACGAGCTTCTCGAGCTGGGCAGGCTGGACGCGGTGACCATTGTGGTCCGGCCGACCGAGGACGGCGCGCATGCCGGCCTCGGTGGATACTTCGAGCTGCTGCGGTTCCCGGACGGGAACGCGGATGTCGTCTTCCTCGAAGCGACCGCGACCGACAACCTGCTGACCGAGCCGGAAGCGACCGCGCCCTACAGCGCCAGCCTGGGCCGGCTCCTGTCCGGCGCGAACGGCAAGGACGCCGTGCTGGACGCCATCCGGCGGATCCGCGACTCGCCCACCTAGAAGACCACGACCGAGCGGGCTCCCTCGCCCCGGGTCATCCGGTCGAAGGCCGCCGGGACCTCGGACAATCCGATGCGGTCGGTGATCAGATGGTCCAGCTTGAGGGCGCCCGACAGCACGTCCCGCGCCAGTGCCGGCACCTCCAGGTCCGGATCCGACGAGCCGTAGACCGAGGCCCGCAGCGAACGCGCGCTGGCGAAGATGTCCAGCGCGCTCAGCTCCACCATGTCGTCCGAGCGGCCCATGCCCACGACGGTCACCTGGCCACCGCGGCGGGTCGCCCGCCACGCCGCCCGGATGGTCGCCGCGCGGCCCACACACTCGAAGGCGTGGTCCGCGCCCAGCCGTGCCGTGCGCGACCGGATGTCCTTGGACAGGTTCTCCGAGGAGACCACGAAGTCCGTCGCGCCCGCGGCCTCCGCCAGGGCCTTCTTCGCCTCCGACACGTCAACCGCGATGACCGCCGCGGCACCGGCGGCCCGGGCCGCGGCGACCACCGACAGTCCCACCCCGCCCAGGCCGATCACCACGACCGAGTCGCCGGCGGCGACCCGCGCGGTGTTGCGCACCGCGCCGGTGCCGGTCAGCACCGCGCAGCCCAGCAGGGCCGCGCTTTCCCAGGGCAGTTCATCCGGTACGGCGATGACGGCCTTCTCCGGCACCACCACCTGCTCGGCGAAGGCGCCCAGCCCCAGTGCCACGTGCACCGGCGCACCGCCCAGGGTGCTGCCGTTCTCCAGCGCCGCGATGTTCGCCGTCGAGCACAGCCACGGCTCACCGTGGTCGCAGAACCAGCATTCGCGGCAGGGCGGCGACCAGTTCAGCACCACGTGGGTGCCCTCCCGCACCCTCCGCACCCCGGCACCGGCCTCGACGACCTCGCCCGCGGCCTCGTGGCCGAGCACCAGCGGGTGCGGCGGGCGCAGCGTGCCGTTCACCATGGACAGGTCCGAGTGGCAGACGCCGGCCGCGCGGATCCGGACCCGGACCTGGCCGGGGCCGATCTCGGGCAGGCGCAGCTCGGCGACCGCGGGAGCCGTGCCGGTTTCCCGGGCGACCAGGGCCTTGATGTACGCGCTCAACGCTGAATCGCCTTCGTCTGCTGGAATTCCGCCAGGCCGTACGAGCCCAGCTCCCGGCCGATGCCGGACTGTTTGTAGCCACCGAACGGCGCCGCCGGGTTGAACGAGCCGCCGTTGACGTCCACCGCGCCGGTCCGCATCCGCCGGGCCACGGCCAGCGCCCGGTCCGGCGCGCCCCAGACGCCGCCGGCCAGGCCGTATCTGGAGTTGTTGGCGATCTCCACCGCGTGGTCGTCGTCGTCGAAGCCGATGATCGAGAGCACCGGGCCGAAGATCTCCTCCTGGGCCAGTTCGCTGTCCGGGTCGACGTCCGCGAAGACGGTCGGCGCGACGAAGTAGCCCTTGGCGGGGACCGGGGCGTCCCCGGCCACCTGTCGCGCGCCGGCGCGGGCGATGAAGCCCAGAACCCGCTCCCGCTGCGCCGCGGACACCAGCGGCCCGAGCCGGGTGCCCTCGTCGAACGGATCACCGGTGAGATACGCCGAGGCGGTGGCCGCGGCGAGCTCCACCGCCTCGGCGTAGTGGCTGCGGTGCACCAACATCCGGGTCCACGCCGTGCAGGTCTGGCCGGAGTTGAGGAAGGCGTTGCCCACCCCGACCTTGACCGCCCGGGTCACGTCGGCGTCGGCGAGGATCACGTTGGCGGACTTGCCGCCGAGTTCGAGCGTCACCCGGGCGATCCGGTTCGCCGCGGCGTGCGTGACGGCCCGCCCGGTCGCCGTCGAGCCGGTGAAGGAGATCAGGTCCACATCGGGATGCCCGGCGATCGCCGCGCCCACCACCGGACCGGTGCCGGGCACCAGGTTGAGCACGCCCCGCGGCAGCCCGGCCTCGTCGGCGGCGTCGATCAGCAGGTACGCGACCAGCGGCGTCAGCTCGCTGGGCTTGAGCACCACGGTGCAGCCGGCGGCCAGGGCGGCGGCCACCTTCGCGACGACCTGATGCAGCGGGTAGTTCCACGGTGTGATCGCGCCGACCACGCCGACCGGCTCGTGGACGACCAGCGAGTTGCCGATCGTCTCCTCCGGCACGGGCTGGGCGGCCAGGTCCGCGTACCCCCGCAGGACCGTGAGTGGCAGACCTGCCTGGACCGCCTTCGCGACCTTGAGCGGCGCACCCAGCTCGAGCCCGACGGTGCGGGCGATGTCGCCCGCGCGGGCCGCGAGCGCCTCGTGCAGCTTGCCCAGCATGGCGCCGCGCTCGGCCATCGGCGTGTCGGCCCAGCCGGGGAACGCCGCCCGGGCCGCCGCGACGGCCCGGTCCACGTCCGCCGCGGTGCCGGCGGGCACCTGGCCGAGGATCTCCTCGGTCGCCGGATTCTCCACCGGGATCGTCTCGGTGGACGACGATGCCATCCAGGCCCCGTCGAGGTAGATCTTGTCGCGGGAGAGGGTCACGTCAGGCTCCCTTTCAGCGAGTCCAGGCGCGCCTTGAGCGCGTCCAGGCCGGCGAGGACGGTTTCCAGGCCGAGCGCGAATGCCCCTTCGTCGACGCTGCGCCGGTGCTCGGGCAGCAGGTGGGCGTCGCGCAGGTGCGGGTAACGCTCGGCGTACAGCTGGGGGTCCTCGTCGAAGCCTAGGGCGAACGAACCCAGGGCCGCACCGGTGACCAGATATCGCATCACGGCGCCGATGTGGGTGGCGCGGGCGGGCGGCCACCCGGCCGCGATCAGGCCGCCGTAGACCGTGTCGGCCATGGCCAGCGCGGCGGGCCGGCGGCCGGGACCGCGAGCGAGGACGGGAACGATGTTCGGGTGCGCGGAGAGCTCCGCGTGGTAGGAGTACGCCCAGAGCCGCAGCGCCTCGCGCCAGCCGTGGCTGCCGAAATATGAGACGTCCACCCGGGCCACCACCGCGTCGGCGACGGCGTCCAGGATCTCGGCCTTCGTCGGGAAGTGGTTGTAGAGCGAGGGCCCCGCGACGCCCAGCTCGGCGGCGAGCCGGCGCACCGAGACGGCCTCCAGCCCGTCGGCGTCGACCAGGGCGCCCGCCACCTCGACGATCCGATCCCTGCTGAGCAGGGTCTGCCGGGGCCGGGCCATTTAACGCTCCTGAAACTCTGGACGGCGCAAAACTTACACCGCTAGTTTTATCACGTGGACTTTTCACTCAGCGACGAGGAGCGGGCCGTCCGTGACACCGCCCGCACGTTCATCACCCGCGAGGTCATGCCGCTCGAGCAGGAGGCACTCCGCCGCGAGCGCGATCACCTACCCGGCCTGGAGCGCAGCGAGCTGCGGGAGCTGCAGCTCAAGGCGAAGAAGTTCGGCTTCTGGGGGCTGTCGACCCCGGAGGAGTACGGCGGCATGGACCTCCCGGCGGTCCTGCAGTCGCTGATCTGGACCGAGATCGGCCGCACGTTCGTGCAGTTCAGGTTCGGCGGCGAGGCCGACAACATCCTGTTTCACGCCAACGACGAGCAAAAGGCGGAGTTCCTGGTGCCCACCATCGAGGGCGACCGGATCTCCTGCTTCGCGATCACCGAGCCGGGCGCCGGCTCGGACGCGGCGAACATCAAGCTCAGCGCCCGGCAGGACGGCGACGACTGGGTCCTCAACGGCGAGAAGACCTTCATCACCAACGGCAACGACGCCGACTTCGTCATCGTCGTCGCGGTCACCGACAAGGCCAAGGGCGTGCGCGGCGGCGGCACGACCGCGTTCCTGGTCGACCGGGAGATGGGCTGGCGCTCCGAATACATCCAGACCATGGGCGAGGGCGGCCCGGCAGCGCTGATCTTCGACGACGTCCGGGTGCCGGCCCGCAACATCCTCGGCGAGCTCGGCCAGGGCTTCGAGCTGGGCATGAAGTGGATCGGCAAGGGCCGCTACCTGATCCCGTCGAACGCGCTCGGCATCGCCGAGCGCGCCCTGGGCATGGCGATCGAATACGCCAACACCCGGGAGACCTTCGGCAGCACGATCGGCAGCAACCAGGCCATCCAGTGGATGATCGCCGACTCCGAGGTCGAGCTCGAGGCCGCCCGCTGGCTCATCCTCCGGGCCGCCTGGACGGTGGACCAGGGCTGGGACCCGCGGCACGCCTCCTCGATGGCCAAGCTGTACGGCGCGAACATGGTAAACAACGTGGTCGACCGGGTCATGCAGGTGCACGGCGGCATGGGCTACACCCGCGAGTTGCCGATCGAACGCTGGTACCGCCAGGTCCGGCTGATGCGCATCTACGAGGGCACCGACGAAATGCAGCGCCTGATCATCTCCCGCGACCTGCTGCGCGGCTACACCAAGATCGGTGGACACCTCTCTTGACATCCTCAGTCGCCCTGAAGGGCGGGGAGTCCCTGGGTCGCCCCAGGGTCTTCCTGCTTCATTGCCGACTGCCCCGTCCGGGAGGACTCCCGTTGAGGTCTCATATCGGCTCCACAGGCGATCACGGAGAGCCCCTCCGCGAGAATATTGCGCGCCGCGTTCACATCACGGTCATGGACAGCGCCGCACCGGCACACCCACGCACGGACGGTCAATGGCACTTCGTTGAGGAACGCCAGCTCGGCGGTCTTCTTCCACCCGGTCAGCATCGTCGAGGTCGCGTTGTAGTTCACCCGCTCCTGACGCTGCGTCCACGCCTCGGTGCGGGCAGCGAGCGCAAGATTGTAGACCTTGCGGACACACCCGAACGTGCGCGCCAGCTCAGCGGCCTGCGTATCGCTGGGGTAGAAGCGGAACTTGAACGACCGTTTCACCGCCCTGCCCATGACCATCACCCTAGTCCCATGACTAGTGCAGTACCTACCTCAGCCGCCGTACATCCGCGACGCTTGACTTTCCTCTCCGGCCGCAAGGCCACAGCATCCATGGAAGGAATCCAATGACCATGTTGTCGCTGGCCGCGATCCTGGCCGAGGGAGCCCGCCGGTATCCGGACAAGGTCGCGGTGGTCGACCACGCCGAGCGGATCAGCTACCGCGACCTCTGGCAGCAGTCCCTCGCGTACGCCGCGGGCCTGCGGGAGCTGGGCGTCAGGGCCGGGGACACCGTCGCCGTCCTGGTGCCCAACGTGGCCGACTTCCCCCGGGCCTACTACGGCGCGCTCGCGGTGGGCGCGCGGCTCGTCCCGATCCATCTCCTGCTCACCCCGGACGAGATGGCGTACGTGCTGCGTGACAGCGGCACCGACCTGCTCGTGTCGCATTCGAGTCAGCTGAAGACGGCCATCGCCGCCACGAGCCTAACCGGCACGCGGCTGGCCAGCGTGGGGCCGATGCCGCCCGGCGTGCCCGGCGCGCCGCCCCGGCTGGAGGAGGTCTCGGCCACGGTCCCGGCGCTGCCGACCTACGTGAGCCGGGAGGCCGAGGACGTCGCGGTGGTCTTCTACACCAGCGGCACCACCGGTGAGCCCAAGGGCGCCCTGCTCACCCACGTCAACCTGGTCATGAACGCGATCGTGAACGTCTTCGACGCCAACGAGGTGCGGTCCGACGACGTGGTGCTGGGCTGTCTGCCGCTGTTCCACACCTTCGGCCAGACCGTGAGCATGAACGGCACCTTCCGGCTCGGCGGGACGCTGGTGCTGCTCGCCCGGTTCACCGGCGAGGCGGCGATCGACCTGATGGTCCGTGAGAACGTGACCATCTTCCAAGGCGTGCCGACGATGTACATCGGCCTGCTCGAAGCGGCGGCGAAGGCGGACCGGCTGCCCGAGCTGCGGATCTCCGTCTCGGGCGGGGCATCGCTGCCGGTGGCGGTGCTGGAGCGCTTCAGCGAGACCTTCCACTCGACGGTGTTCGAGGGCTACGGGCTGTCCGAGACCTCACCCACCGCGACCACCAACCAGCCGGCCTTCGGCACCCGGGCCGGCACGGTCGGGCACCCGGTCTGGGGCGTCGAGGTGGAGATCGCCCGGGCGGAGCTCGACGAACGCATCGAGCTGCTGCCGGTCGGCGAGCTCGGGGAGATCGTGATCCGCGGCCACAACGTCTTCGCGGGCTACCTGAACCGGCCCGAGGCGACCGCGGAGGCGATGGTCGACGGCTGGTTCCGCAGCGGCGACCTGGGCACCAAGGACGCCGAGGGCTTCATCACGATCGTCGACCGCAAGAAGGACCTGGTGATCCGGGGCGGCTTCAACGTCTATCCGCGCGAGGTCGAGGAGGCGCTGGCCCGGCACCCGGCGGTCGTGCAGGTGGCGGTGATCGGGGTGCCCGACCCCGTGCTCGGCGAGGAGATCTGCGCGGTCGTGGTCCCCGATCCCGGCGGCATCACCGAGCAGGAGCTCATCGACTGGTCGAAGGAGCGGCTCGGCAAGCACAAGTATCCGCGCCAGGTCCGCTTCGTCGAGGCCCTGCCGATGGGTCCCAGCTTCAAGGTCCTCAAGCGGGAGCTACGCCGCACCTTCGGCCAGTAGCAGCGGCAGCTCCGCGACGATCGGCTTGTCCGCCGGCAGCCAGGGCACGCTGTCCAGCTCGCCGGCGGCGAGCCAGCGCATCGCCGAGTGTTCGAGGGCGCGCGGCTCGTCGCCGTTCAGCAGCGTCACCGCGAAGACGCGCAGGACGGCACGGCCGTGCGCCAGCGGCACATCCGGGCCTACCCGGGCACCGACGGTCACCCGTACGCCCAGCTCCTCCGCGCATTCGCGGGCCAGCGCCTGCGCGTCGGTCTCACCCGGCTCGACCTTTCCCCCGGGGAATTCCCAGCGCCCGGCGACCTCCGGCGGCGCGGAACGCTCGCAGGCGAGCACCCGGCCATCGAGCACGATCACTGCCGCAACAATCACCCTGGGTGATGGCCGGCCGTTGACGTGGTGTTCATGGGACATGAGCCAAGAGCGTGCCACAAAACTTAACCGATCAGGTTGAGCGATGCGTCCCGATCGTCACGAGAACACGGATATGTGGGCGTGGACATAGTTGACGGGGAAGACAAGACTGTGGGCACCGACCATGACGACACGGCGACAGTTTGGCCACAAGCCTGCAACGACGCCAGGGAGGTGCAGCATGCGGGGCAGGAAAACACGGGGTGCCCGCTCCGATTATCTGAGTGACGCGCTCGCCGTGCTGGGCGGCTGGACCCGGGACGGCGTCCAGCTGAAGCGCGTGCTCGCTTGTGACGACAGCCAACACGCCGACCTCACGGAGCGGATCAAGGTCGCCGCCGACACCTTGCGCCTGCGGCCCAACATCCGGCGGGTAGAAGGTCACACGCAGATCCTGTTGGGCGCGTCCGACGGCAAGGCCATCACCGATGGTGAGGTAACGCTGGCCGCGCGCATCGAGGACGCCTACCGCACCGTGGTGGGCTCCCAGTAGCCTCTTGACCATGACGGCGCCGATATACGACAGCAAGGGCCAGCTCCAGCAGATCGAGAGCGGCCTGCTCGAGGGTGAACAGATCATCGCGGTGTACGACGCCGTCGGCGCCGGCACCGGTTTCATCGGCCTCACCACCCGCCGGGTGATCATCCAGGACAAGTCCTTCGTCGGTAAGCGCTTCGCGATCACCAGCATCCCCTACTCCAAGGTGAGCAGCGTGAGCGTGGTCAGCAACAAGAGCTGGGCCGGCCAGTTCTTCTCGACCGGCAC
>NZ_QHHV01000163.1:0-26504 GCF_003947245.1 Actinoplanes sp. ATCC 53533
CACCGACAACCTGGTCGACAACAACGACGCCCGGGCCACCGGCGACGACAGCTTCGCACTGTTCTCCGCGATCGACGCGGGCGGCTCCGACGAGATCAACAACGTCTACTCGAACCTGTCCAGCACGCTGACCTGGCGGGCCGCGGGCATCGCGGTCTACGGCGGATACGCCAACACCTTCAAGAACATCTACATCGCGGACACCCTGGTCTACTCGGGCATCACCATCAGCTCCCTAGACTTCGGCTACCCGATGAACGGCTTCGGCGCCAACCCGCCGACGGTGTTCGACAACATCTCGATCGTCCGGGCGGGCGGCCACTTCTGGGGCGACCAGGTCTTCCCGGCGATCTGGGTCTTCTCCGCGTCGAAGGTCTTCCAGGGCATCCGGGTCAGCAACGTCGACATCGTCGACCCGACCTACTCGGGCATCATGTTCCAGACCAACTACGTGGGCGGCCAGCCGCAGTTCCCGGTCAAGGACACCGTATTCACCAACGTCTCGATCACCGGGGCCCAAAGGAGCGGCGACGCGTACGACGCGAAGTCGGGCTACGGCATCTGGGCGAACCCGATGCCGGAGGGCAACCAGGGCCCGGCGGTCGGCTCAGCGACGTTCACCAACCTGCGACTGAGCAACAACTTCAAGGACATCGAGAACCCGACCAGCACCTTCACCATCAACCGCGACTAGAAGACTGCTACGGCGGTTTGTGGTCCCCACCTCGGCGCCAGATCACGGCTTGCCTCGATCTGGCGCCGAAGGCCCCCGCCGCCCGGCGGCAGATCCCTACCCCCAACGCTTTGCTCTGCTTCCCCATAGGAAACACCTCGCTCTGCTTCCCCATCGGAAACACCGGCGGACGTAGGGGGTTCTACTTTCGGCTAAGGCCCCCGCCGCCCCGGCGACAGATCCCCACTCCCAACGCTTTGCTCTGCTACCCCATGGGAAACACCGGCGGATGCCGGGGGTTCTGCTTTCGGTTGCGGTCGGCATCGACCAGTGGGTGTTTCCGATGGGGAAGCAGAGCAAAGCGGCAAGCACCAACACCCCGCCGGCCGGGTGCGGCGGCACCGGAGGACAAGCGCCGTAGCGCCACGAGGACGACCGGGCCCGCACCGATCCCTCCGGTGCGGGCCCGGCTCGGGCTCAGGCCGCGGAGACCGGGCTCCGCAGCCCACCTTCCACGTTGTACATCCGTGCCTCGGCCAGGTCGAAGTAGAGGCCGCTGAGCTCCAGCCGGCCCTCGCCGACGGCGCGGCGCACGCTCGGGTACGTCCGCAGGTTCTCCAGTTGCTGCTCCACGTTCGCGGTGATGCACTCCTCCTCGTGCTCGCGCCCGGTCAGGGTGATCCCCGCGGAGCCCAGCCAGGCGCCCAGCACCGAAGCGGAGCCCGCCGCGCCGGCCATCATCGCCCGGACCGCCCCGCAGCCCGAGTGGCCGCACACGGTGATCGTCGTGACGCCGAGCACGTCGACCGCGTACTCGATGCCCGCGCCGACCGAGGAGTCGCCGGTGCCGTACACCGGCACGATGTTGCCGACGTTGCGCAGGCAGAACAGGTCGCCCGGACCGCTGGTGGTGATCATGTTGGGCACCACCCGGGAGTCGGCGCAGGTGATGAAGAGCTGCTCCGGTCGCTGGCCGTCGCGGGCCAGGCCGGCCATGTGCCGGCGGACCAGCGGGGCGACGCTGCGCTCGAATTCGTCGATTCCGGCGGCCATCGCGTCGCGCCGCTGCTCGTTCATCGAGATCCACTGGGACCAGGAGCCGAGGAAGCGGGGCAGCCGGCCGGGGTGGGAGCGGGCCCCGCCGAGCCGGCCGAAGGTGGCCCGGTGGAACCAGCTGTCGTGCACCTCCTCGATGTGCACCCGGCCGCCGCCGCGCCGGTACGCGTCCCGCCAGTCCTGGATCGTCTCGAACGCGCCGTGGTCCAGGTAGTCCAGGTGCAGTTCCAGCTCGACCGACTCGCCCGGCGGCACCGCGGCCAGCTCGCGGGCCACCCGGCCGGAGCCGATGAAGGCGAGCGTGCCGGTGATGACCACCAGCCAGCGGCCGGGCCCCGGCGAGGAGCGGTGGATCTCGCACCGGGCCAGCCGGGCCAGCATGAACAGCACCGCCGTGGCCATGCCCAGCACCACGCCGGTCAGCAGGTCGGTGCAGATCACCCCGAGCGCGGTGACCAGGTAGGTCGGCAGTTCCCGGTGCCGGACGTAGGCCTTGATCTGGGCCAGGCTGACCAACCGGAGCCCGACGACGACCAGCACCGCGGCCAGCGCGGCGAGCGGGATCCGCTCCAGCACGCCGGCGAAGAGCAGCACGCAGACGGCGATCCAGCAGCCGTGCAGCACGGTCGAGGCCCGGGTCCGGGCGCCGGCGGCGACGTTGGTGGAGCCGCGCACGATGACGCCGGTGACCGGCAGCCCGCCGAGCACGCCCGACACCGTGTTGGCGGCGCCCTGGGCTAGCAGTTCGCGGTTGAGGTTGGCCCGCTTGCCGTCGTGCAGTTTGTCGATCGCGACGGCGGACAGCAGCGACTCGACGCTGGCGACCAGGGCGATGGTCAGCACGATGCCGGCGATCTGGGTCAGCGGCGCGTCCGGCCAGCGCGGGAGGGCCAGCTCGTCGAGCGGGTGGTCCGGCAGCTCCACCCGTTCGATGGGCTGCCCGGTCAGCGCGGCGGTCGCGGTGGCCACGACGACCGCGACCAGGGCGCCGGGCAGCAGCGAGATCTTCACGTACCGGGTCCAGAGCAGCAGGATCGCGATGGTCAGCACGCCGATCCCGAGCGAGACGCCGTGGTGGCCGGCGATCTGGGCGGGCAGGTCGCGCAGGTTCCGCCAGGCGGCGCTCTGCGGATCTCCGCCGAGCACGATGTGCACCTGGCTGAGCGCGATCACGATGCCGATCCCCGCCAGCATGCCGTGCACGACGGCCGGGGAGAGCGCGAGCGCCGCCCGGCCCAGCCGGGAGGCGCCGAGCGCGATCTGCACCAGGCCGGCCATCGCCACGACGGCCGTGGTCTGTGCCCAGCCCAGCTCGGAGACGGCCCCCGCGACGACCACCGTCAGGCCGGCGGCCGGGCCGCTGACCTGTAGCGGCGACCCGCTGAGCGCGCCGGCCACGACGCCGCCGACCACCGCGGCGATGAGGCCGGCCAGCAGCGGGGCGCCCGAGGCGGCGGCGATCCCGAGCGACAGCGGGATGGCGATGAGGAAGACGACAATGGAGGCGGGTACGTCGTGCCGCAGCAGCGTGCGCATCGGCGTGGTGACCCCTTCCCGGATCTCTTGCGAATAAGCTCGCAATTAGGGCATTTGGGACACCATAGCGAAGCCGAGTGAACAGACTGTTACATAGCGTGATCCGGGAGGATACTCTCAGCGCTTTCTCAACCGCGCCTGGATTCGGGAGACCGGCCGCAGCGCGGCGGTGAGCAGGGTCATCCGGCGCGGATACGACACGACCGCCGGCCGGGTCCGCAGGCAGCGGATCAGCACGTCGACCGCCCGGTCCACGGTGATCATCATGGGCCGGACCGCGCCCTTGGCCATCTTGGTGTCGACGAAGCCGAACCGCACGGTGCTGACCGCCACCCCGCGCGGGCGCAGCGCCGCGCCCAGTGCGATCAGGAACGAGGACATGCCGGCCTTCGACGCCGCATAGCCGGGAGCCTCCGGCGAGATCAGCGAGTCGGCGAGGCTGGAGAGCCCGACCAGGTGCCCGCCGCCGGCCGCCAGCATCCGCGGCACGACCACCTCGACCGTGCGCGCGACGCCGAGCAGGTTGACCTCGATGGCCCGGGTCTGCGCCGCGAGGTCGTCGAGGTCGAGCAGGTCACCGACGCCGGCGGCGTAGACGCAGAGCTCGACCCGGCCGGCACCGGCGCAGGCCCGTTCCAGCTCCGCCGGGTATCCGGCAGCCGTGACGTCGGCCGCGACGTGCACGTACCGGTCGTGCTCGAGGCCGGCGGCGCGGCGGGACAGCCCGGTGACCGCCCAGCCGTCGCTGAGCAGTCGCCGGGTCAGCGCCAGCCCGATGCCGTCCGTGTTGCCGATGATGATCGCGTGTCGCACGGCCCGGGAGCCTACGCCCATCAGCGACTGTCGGAGTCCCCCGCGGTGAGCGCGGCCCGGCCCGCCTCCAGCCGGGCGACCGGCACCCGGAACGGCGAGCAGGAGACGTAGTCCAGGCCGACCTCGTGGAAGAAGTGCACCGACTCGGGGTCACCCCCGTGCTCGCCGCAGACACCCAGCTTGAGATCCGGACGCACCGCCCGGCCCTCCTCGGCCGCGATCCGGATGAGCCGGCCGACGCCGTCGCGGTCGATCGACTCGAACGGCGAGATGCCGAAGATGCCCAGCTCCAGGTAGCGCCAGAAGAACGCGCCCTCGACGTCGTCGCGGGAGAACCCCCAGCCCATCTGGGTCAGGTCGTTGGTGCCGAAGGAGAAGAAGTCGGCGGCCTCGGCGATCTGCCCGGCGGTCAACGCCGCCCGCGGCACCTCGATCATCGTGCCGATCAGCACCTGGACGCCGCTGCCGGCGACGACCTCGGCGACGATCTGCTCGCATTCCCGGCGGACCGTCTCCAGCTCCTGCACGGCGCCGACCAGCGGCACCATGATCTCCGGGCGCGGGTCGAGACCCTCGCCGGCCAGCTGCACGGCGGCCTCGGTGATCGCCCGGACCTGCATCGCGAACAGGCCGGGAATGACCAGGCCCAGGCGTACGCCGCGCAGGCCGAGCATCGGGTTCTGCTCGTGCATCCGCCGTACGGCGTCGAGCAGTACGGCGTCCTCCGCGTGCTCCTCGCCGCGCTCGCGGGCCACCGCCACGTTGACCGCGAGCTCCTCCAGCGACGGCAGGAACTCGTGCAGCGGCGGGTCGATGAGGCGCACGGTCACCGGCAGACCGTCCATCGCCCGGAACAGGTCGACGAAGTCCGCGCGCTGCAACGGCAGCAGCGCCGCCAGGGCGTCCGAGCGCTCGGCCGGGGTCGCCGCCAGGATCAGCCGCTCGACCAGCTCGCGCCGGTCGCCCAGGAACATGTGCTCGGTCCGGCACAGGCCGATGCCCTCAGCGCCGAAGCGCCGCGCCCGGGCCGCGTCGTCGGCGGTGTCGGCGTTGGTGCGCACGGCCAGGGCCCGGGTGGCGTCGGCCCGCGTCATGATCTGGTGTACGGCATCGACCAGCGGGTCCTCGGCCTCGGCGGGAGTCAGCGTGCCCTCGAAGTAGTGCACCACCTCGGACGGACGAACCGGCACCGAGCCCAGATAGACACAGCCCGTGGTGCCGTCCACCGAGATGACGTCGCCCTCGGCTACCGTCCGTCCGGCGACGGTGAAGCGGTCCGCCGCGATCTCCAGCGAGTCGGCGCCGCAGACGCAGGTGCGCCCCATGCCGCGGGCCACCACCGCCGCGTGGCTCGTCTTGCCACCCCGCGCGGTGAGGATGCCCTGGGCGGCGATCATGCCGGACAGGTCCTCCGGGTTGGTCTCCCGGCGCACCAGGATGACCTGCTCGCCGGCCGCGGCCAGCTCGACGGCCCGCTCGGCGCTGAACACGGCCTTGCCGACCGCCGCACCCGGCGAGGCGCCGATGCCCTTGGTCAGCGCGACCGGGTCGCCGCCGAGGTCGAAGCGGGGGAACATCAGCTGGGCGAGCTGCGACCCGGAGACCCGGCGCAACGCCTCGTCGAGATCGATCGCACCCTCGTTGACCAGCTGCGCGGCGATCCGGAAGGCGGCGCCGGCGGTACGTTTGCCGACCCGGGTCTGCAGCATCCACAGCTTGCCGCGCTCGATGGTGAACTCGATGTCGCACAGGTCGCGGTAGTGGCCCTCCAGCTTGGCCATGATCGCCAGCAACTGCTCGTACGAGCGGGGGTCGAGCGTCGCCAGGTCCTGCAGCGGGATCGTGTTGCGGATGCCGGCCACGACGTCCTCACCCTGGGCGTTGGCCAGGTAGTCGCCGTAGATGCCCTGGGCGCCGCTGGCCGGGTCGCGGGTGAACGCCACGCCGGTGCCGGAGTCGGCGCCGAGGTTGCCGAAGACCATCGCCACGACGTTCACCGCCGTGCCGAGATCCGCCGGAATGCGTTCCTGACGGCGGTAGAGAACGGCCCGTTCCGCATTCCATGAGCGGAAGACCGCGGCCATGGCCAATGACATCTGCTCGCGCGGATCCTGCGGGAAGTCGTATCCGGTGTGCTTGGCGAAAATGTGTTTGTATCGATCAACCAGGGCCCGAAGATCGGCGGCGTCCAGATGCAGATCATCGGTCGTGCCGCGGGCGTTCTTGGCCTCGTCCAGGGCTGCGGAGAATTCCTCACCGGGCACATCGCAGACGGTTTTGCCGAACATCTGGATGAGCCGCCGGTAGGAATCCCAGGCGAACCGGTCGTTGCCGCCGGCCTGCGCGGCGAGCCCCACCACGCTGGCGTCGTTGAGCCCGACGTTGAGCACCGTCTCCATCATGCCGGGCATCGAGAAGGCCGCCCCGGAACGCACCGAGACCAGCAATGGATCAGCCGGGTCGCCGAGCCGCCGGCCCATCGTCGACTCCAGCGCGGCGAGATGCTCGTCGATCTCCTCGGCCAGCCCGGCGGGGTTGCTGCCGGTCGCCAGGTAGGCCTGGCAGGCCTGGGTGGTGACGGTGAATCCCGCCGGCACCGGCAGGCCCAGGCGGGTCATCTCGGCGAGATTCGCCCCTTTACCACCGAGTAGCTCCTTGAGCTCCCGGCGACCTTCCGCAAAATCGTAGACATACTTTTCGCCGGCCATTGTCACGACTGCCTCCCGGAAGGTGATGCGTCACCGAACGCCTGCGCCCGAACATTCGTTAATGGTGTCCGGAGAGTAGGTGTCGCGCCACCGGACGCCATAGCACTGGTGAGTAATTGCACATGCTTTGGCGTATTCGGGCTCGCTGAACCGGTTTTTCGCGCAGCCGCGAGCACGATCGCGCACGACCCGGCAGACCCGGCCGCGCGCCGGTGTCATGATCGTCATGCTTGGTAGGTGCCGGAAATGGGCACGTCACAGGATGGGTACATGCGCTGGCAAGGCTCCGGGCAACGGACGACGACATAGGCGGTTTCAGGCATGACGGAGTCACTCAGGGTCTCGGAGGACGACGAAGTGAGGGAGGCGAACGGCGCCATCGGCACCGAGCTCACCCTCGGCGTCGAGGAGGAGTTGCACGTCGTCGATCTCAAGACCAGGGAGCTCGTCCCCCGGGCACCGCAGGTGCTCGACCTGCTCGACGAGGCGCACTTCTCGGCCGAGCTGCACCGCTCGGTGGTGGAGACGAACACCCCGGTGGCCGGCACGCTGGACGAGTTGCGGGAGGGGATCGTCTCGCTGCGCCGCCGGGCCATCGGCGTCGCCGAGTCGCTCGGGCTCGGCCTGGTCGCCGCGGGCACCGTCCCGCTGGTGAACCTCGACTCCCTGCCGGTGACCCCGACCTCGCGGTATCGCCGGATGCTCGACGAATATCAGATGCTCGCCCGCGAGCAGCTCATCTGTGGCGCCCAGGTGCACGTCGGCGTTCCCGACCGCGACGAGGCCGTGTCGATCGCCCAGCGGGTCGCCCCGGCGCTGCCGGTGCTGCTGGGGCTCTCCGCCAGTTCCCCGTACTGGATGGGTGAGGACAGCGGCTACGCCAGCGTCCGCTCGCTGGTCTGGCTGCGCTGGCCGACCAGCGGCGACAGCGGCGCGGTGACCTCGGCCGCCGACCACGACGCGCTGGTCGCCGACCTGATCGCCTCCGGCACGATCACCGACCCGAAGATGGTCTATTTCGACGTCCGGCCCTCGGCGCACCTGCCCACCGTCGAGCTGCGGGTCACCGACTCCAGCCCCGACGCGGACACCGTGGTGCTGCTGGCCGGGCTGTTCCGCGGGCTCGTGCTGCGCGCCCGGCAGGACTACCGGGCGGGCATCCCGATCACGGCGACCCGGCCGCCGCTGCACCGCGCCGCGATGTGGCGGGCCGCCCGGTCCGGCCTCGAGGGCGACCTGCTCGACCTGCCCCGCTCCCCCGTGCCGGTGCCCGCCGCGGTCGCCGTCGAGCGGCTCGTCGGCGACCTACGGCCGCAGCTCGAGGAGCTCGGCGACTGGGAGCAGGTCTTCGACCTGTCCGTGCAGGCGCTCAGCCGGGGCAGCTCGGCGGCCCGCCAGCGCCGGGCGATGACCCGGCGCGGCCGCATCTCCGACGTGGTCGACCTGCTCATCGCCGACACCCGGGGCGGCGCGACCGGCATCGGACCGGGCGGGCAGACCGTGCCGGCCGGGCTCACCCCGTACGCGGCGGCCGGCGACGAGGCCTTCCCGCACGGCGACGTCGTGCCGGCGTACCAGGGGATCGTCACCGTGCTCGGCGCGCTCGGCCCCGCCGGGCTGCGCCGCCGCGAGGACGCCAGGGACGACGAGCAGCGCGCCCGCGGGGTCACCTTCAGCATGGCCGGCGAGGTCGCGACCCGGCTCTTCCCGTTCGACCTGGTGCCCCGCCTGGTCCCGGCCGACGACTGGCAGGACCTGCGGAGCGGCCTGATCCAGCGGGTCCGCGCCCTGGACGCCTTCGTCAACGACGTCTACACCGACCGGGTCGTGGTCAAGGACGGCATCATGCCGGGCTGGGTCATCGACGGCTCCCCGGAGCTGCGCCCCAGCGGCGCCCTGGTCAGCCGGCCGGGCGTGCGCGCCCAGGTGGCCGGGGTCGACCTGGTCCGCGACGGCGAGGGCAACTGGTGCGTGCTGGAGGACAACCTGCGGGTGCCCTCCGGCATCGGGTACGCGATGCAGAACCGCCGGCTCACCGAGAGCGTGCTGCCGGAGCTGCCGCGCCCCGACGGCCTGCTCAGCATCGAGGAGACCCCGCGGCTGCTGCTGCGCGCGCTGCTCGACGCGGCCGGCCCGGCGGCTGGCGACGACCCGGCGGTGGTCGTGCTCAGCCAGGGCCCGGAGGACTCCGCCTGGTTCGAGCACCAGATGCTCGCCGAGGAGATGGGCGTCCCCGTGGTCCGCAGCGTCGAACTGCTGGTCGACGAGGGCCGGGTGCACCGGGTCCGGAACGGCCGCAAGCACCCGGTCGACGTGATCTACCTGCGGATGGGCGAGGACAGCCTGGTGCACTCGCCCGGCGCGGACGGGATGCCGCTGGGCCCGAGCCTGGTCACCGCCCTGCACGCCGACACCGTCGTGCTGGCCAACGCGCTGGGCAACGGCATCGGCGACGACAAGGCCGTGTACGCGTACGTGCCCAAGCTGATCGAGTACTACCTGGGCGAGAAGCCGCTGCTGGCGGACGTGCCGACGTACCTGTGCGGGGTGCCGGAGCAGCGGGCGCAGGTGCTCGGCCGGCTCGAGGAGCTGGTCTGCAAGCCGGTCGACGGCTACGGCGGCGACCGGATCGTGATCGGCCCGCACGCCTCGCCCGCGGACCTGGACGCGGTCCGCCGGCAGATCAACACCGCGCCGCACCGCTGGGTGGCGCAGGAGGTCGTCGACCTGTCCACCCACCCGGTCTTCGACGGCCACCAGCTCGCGCCGCGCCACGTCGACCTGCGCGCGTTCATCTTCACCGGCCGGACCTCGGTGGTCGCGCCGGTCGCGCTGACCCGGGTCGCGCCCGCGGGCAGCATGATCGTCAATTCCTCCCGGGGCGGCGGCTCGAAGGACACTTGGCTCTTGGGATAAGAGCGTTACGGCGGCGTCACAAACCGGAAACGGGAGCAGCACACCCTGGTGAATCTTGGGTGTGCCTCCTACTGCCCCCAAGGAGGTTCAGGCCATGTGTGGAATCGGCGGCGAGCTGCGGTACGACGCCCAGGCGGCGGACGGTGACGCCGTCCGGCGAATGTTGCCGTGCCTGCGGTCCCGTGGGCCCGACGGCGAAGGTCTCTGGCAGCGCGGCGCCGTCGCGTTCGGCCACCGCAGACTCAAGATCATCGATCTCTCCGAGGCCGGCGCCCAGCCGATGACCGACGAGCAGCTCGGCCTGACCCTGGTCTTCAACGGCTGCGTCTACAACTACCGGCAGCTCCGCGACGAGCTGCGCGGCTACGGCTACACCTTCTTCTCCACCTCCGACACCGAGGTGATCATCAAGGCGTACCACCGCTGGGGCGCCGACTGCGTCCAGCATTTCCTGGGGATGTTCGCCTTCGCCGTCGCCGAGCACGCCACCGGCCGGGTCATGCTGGCCCGCGACCGGCTCGGCATCAAGCCGATGTACCTGGCGGAGACCCCCGGCCGGCTGCGTTTCGCGTCCACCGTGCCGGCCCTGCTGGCGGCCGGCGACGTCGACACCTCGATCGACAAGGTGGCGCTGCAGCACTACATGACGTTCCACTCGGTGGTGCCGGCGCCGCGCACGATGATCAGCGGCATCCGCAAGCTGCCCCCGGCCACGGTCCGGATCATCGAGCCGGACGGTACGTCCACCTCGCACGTCTACTGGGAGGCATCGCACACCCGCTCGCTCATCAAGACGCGGGCCGAATGGGCCGAGGCCGTCCACGAGTCGTTGCGGACGGCCGTCGAGCGGCGGATGGTCGCCGACGTGCCGGTCGGCGTGCTGCTCTCCGGCGGGCTCGACTCCAGCTACATCGTGGCGCTGCTGGCCGAGCAGGGTCAGCGCGGGCTGACCACGTTCAGCATCGGCTTCGAGTCGGCGGCCGGCGAGAGCGGCGACGAGTTCGCATACTCCGACCTGATCGCCAAGCAGTTCGACACCACCCACCACCAGATCCGGATCGGCAAGGACCGCTTCCTGCCCGCCGTGGCGCGCACGGTCGCCGCCATGAGCGAGCCCATGGTCAGCCACGACTGCATCGCCTTCAACCTGCTCAGCGAGGACGTGTCGCAGCAGGTCAAGGTCGTGCAGTCGGGTCAGGGCGCCGACGAGATCCTGGCCGGCTACAGCTGGTACCCGCCGCTGGCGGAGGTGCCACGCGAGCAGGCCGTCGACGCGTACGCCCGGGAGTTCTTCGATCGCCCGTACCGTGAGCTGACCCACCAGCTCGCGCCGGAGTGGCTGCTGGACCACGACGTCAGCCGCGACTTCGTCGCGGCGAGCTTCGCCCGGCCCGGCGCGACGACCAGCGTCGACGCGGCGTTGCGGCTGGACTCTCAGGTCATGCTCGTCGACGATCCGGTCAAGCGGGTCGACAACATGACCATGGCATGGGGGCTGGAGGCGCGGGTACCGTTCCTCGATCACGAGTTGGTGGAACTCGCGGCGGCCTGCCCGCCCGAGCTGAAACTGGCGCAGGGCGGCAAGGGCGTCCTCAAGGACGCGGCCCGCGGCGTGGTGCCGGACGAGGTGATCGACCGGACCAAGGGCTACTTCCCGGTTCCCGGGATCCGGCACCTCGAAGGACCGATGCTGGAGCTGGTCCGCGACGCGCTGCACGCACCGGCGGCGCGGGCGCGCGGGTTGTTCCGGCAGGAATACGTTGACGCGCTGCTGGCCGACCCGAACACTGCTCGTACCACGCTCGGGGCGAACCAGTTGTGGCAGCTGGCGCTGCTGGAAATGTGGCTGCAGGACAAGGGGATCTAGCAAACCGAGGGAGGACCCGTATGACCGGTCAGCTCAACCGAGTCGACGTCACCGTGCTGCCCATGAGGTGGGTTTCGCTCGCCTCCGAGATATCGGGCAGCTGGTCGGGGGCGCTGTCGCCCGACGGCCGGCACGCGGCGTACGTCTCCGACCGCAGCGGTTCACCCAAGGTGTGGGTGCAGCCGGTCGGCAGCGAGCTGACCTTCCTGGTCGACACCGGCGAACACCCCGTCGTCTCGGTGCACTGGTCCACCGGCGGCGGGTGGCTCGCCTGCGTGCTGGCCCCCGGCGGCGCACCCCGCACCGAGGTGTGGCTGGTCCGCCCGGACGGCTCGGCGCTGCACCAGGTGGCGGGCTTCGGCGCGGACAGCGCGGACAACGTGCGCTGGCTGCCCGGGCGCCCGCTGCTCGCGGTCACCGAAAACCTGGAGACCACCCTGCTGGTGGACGCCGAGCACGGCACCCGGGAGACGATCACCACCGGCGAGCTGGTCGCCCTGTTCGACGTCGCCCCGGACCGCGGCCGGGCGCTGCTGCGCCACGGCCCGCGCGGCGGCCGTTACATCGCGGTGCGCGACCTGGCGACCGGCGTCGAGGAGTACGTGACCAGCGGCGAGCAGGCCTGCTTCGGCCCGGACGGCGCGGTGTACGCCCGCAGCGACGCCGGCGAACTGCCGGTGCTGATCCGGGTGGCCGACGGCAAGGTCGAGGTCCTGGCGTCGTCGGAGACCGCCGAGGTCGAGTCGTTCGCGCTGACCGCCGACGGCACGTCGATCGCGGTGCTCTGGAACGTCCGCGGCGGCGAGTCGGAGCTGACCGTGCTGGCCCGCGGCGACTCGACCCCGATCGACCTGCCCGGCCCCGTGGTGTCGGGCGTGTCCTGGTGCTTCGACGGCAGCACGCTGGCCTTCACCGCCGAGGGCCCGGGCCGGCCGCACGGCGTGTGGACCTACGACGGCGACCTGCACCCGGTCTCGGTCGAAAAACCCGACCCGAACGCGATCCGCCCGATGCTGCACCGCTTCGCCTCCCACGACGGCCTGGAGATCAGCGGCTGGCTCTTCCAGCCGGCGACGACCGGCCCGCACCCGACGGTGCTGTGGCTGCACGGCGGCCCGGAGGCACAGGAGCGGCCGGGGCACGGCCCGCTGTTCCAGTCACTGGTGGACCGGGGCATCGCGGTCTTCGCACCCAACGTGCGAGGCTCGTCCGGCTTCGGCCGCAGCTTCGTCAACGCGGACAACGGCGCCCTGCGCTACGCGGCCGTCGCCGACGTGGCGGCCTGCGTGTCATACCTGGTGGCCGCGGGCGTGGCCGACCCGGCGCGGGTGGGCTGCATGGGCCGCTCGTACGGCGGCTACCTGACGCTGGCGGCGCTGACGACGTACCCGTCGATGTTCGCCGTCGGGATCGACGTGTGCGGCATGTCCAACTTCGCGACGTTCTACGAGCACACGGAGCCCTGGATCGCAGCGGCGGCGGTATCGAAGTACGGCGACCCGGTGGCGGACGCGGAACTGCTCCGCGACCTGTCCCCGATCACCCACATCGACCGCCTCACGACACCGCTGATGATCGTGCACGGCGAGAACGACAGCAACGTCCCGGTGATCGAGGCGGAGCAGGTGGTGGCGGCGCTGACGGCGCGCGGGGTCCGGCACCGGTATCTGCTCTTCCCGGACGAGGGCCACGAGTTGCAACACCGCGCCTCGCGAGCGGAATACCTCCGAGAGACGGTCGGCTGGCTCACCACGCACCTCGCGGCGGCTCCCGCACTGCTTACCTAGCCGGTCGGCAGGGGTGCCCTGCGCGCCCCTGCCCCTCCGCTCGCTTGCCGCTCACCCACCCGCGCTGCCGCGTCGACCACGGACCGGGCCATCGTCGTCCGTGGCTGCCTGCCGCGAGCAGAACGGCAGCACGCCGGGCCCGGGCTGTGGACAACCCACGTGACGGGCCACACGCCCCGCTTGTGACCCGGGTCGTTGTCGTGCGGGCGCCGCGCAGGACAGGGTGGGGGTACGCGATCGGATGGAGTTGACGCCATGCTTGGCGGCGCCCGGGCCTGGGCAGTGTGGGCCGTAGGGCTATCGGCGTATGTGGTCGCGGTTCTGCATCGCACCTCCCTCGGTGTCGCCGGGCTGGACGCGCAGGTCCGGTTCGATATCGGCGCCGGCGCCCTCGCCTCGTTCGCCGTTCTTCAGCTGCTGGTCTACGCCGCCCTGCAGGTTCCGGTCGGGCTGCTGCTCGACCGGTTCGGGTCGATGCGGCTCGTGGTCGGTGGCGCCCTGGTCATGGCCGCCGGGCAGGCGCTGATGGCGTTCTCCGACGGGATCACCGGTGCGGTGCTCGCCCGGGTGCTGGTCGGCGCCGGCGACGCGATGACCTTCATCAGCGTGCTGCGCATCGTGCCGCAGTGGTTCCCCGCCCGGCGGGTGCCCGTGGTCTCCCAGCTCACCGGCCTCGCCGGACAGCTCGGGCAGGTGCTCAGCGCCGTACCGCTGGCTCTGCTGCTGGCCGGTCCCGGCTGGAGCGCCGCCTTCGTCTCGGCGTCCGCCGCCGGGGTCTTCGTGGCGATCGTCGCGCTGGTGGCGTTGCACGACACACCGCAGCGGCGGGTCAACTCGGGCGAGGCCGTCACGCTCCGGCAGCTGGGCAGCGACCTGGCCGGCGCGTGGCGGCATCCCGGCACCCGGCTCGGGTTGTGGACGCACTTCACCGCCCAGTTTCCCGGCACGGTGTTCGCCCTGGTCTGGGGCTATCCGTTCCTGCTGGCCGGGGAGGGCGTGTCCCGGGGCACGGCGAGCGCGCTGCTGACCCTGTTCGTGCTGACCGGGATGGCCGCCGGGCCGGTGGTCGGCGTGCTGGTGCAGCGTCATCCGCTGCGCCGCTCGTGGCTGGCGCTCGGCGTGATCGGCGCCAACGCGCTGGGCTGGGGGCTGGTCATCGCCTGGCCCGGGCGGGCGCCGCTGGCCGTGCTGGTGGTGCTGGTGCTCGCGCTCAGTCTCGGCGGGCCGGGGTCGATGATCGGGTTCGAGTTCGCCCGGACGTTCAACCCGCCGAGCCGGCTCGGCACCGCGACCGGCATCGTCAACATCGGCGGTTTCGTCGCCTCACTGGTGGCGATCCTGCTCGTCGGCCTGATCCTGGACGCCCGCACCGGCGGACAGGCCACTTACGACATCGTGGACTTCAAAATCGCGATGTCGGTGCAATACGCGATCGGCGCTATCGGCCTGATCGGCATCCTGCGCACCCGCAAGCTGGCCAGACGGCGCCTCGCCGACGAGCAAGGCGTGATCATTCGGCCACTGCGTGAGGTATTCGCCGAGAAGGGTTGGTTTAGCGGAGACCGCACGGGTGAACATTGAGGCTTTGCCCGCCAACAGACGTTCGATGCGAGGAGGACATGAGCGAGCGCACACCGGACCGTATCTGGTCCGGCATCGAGGTCACGAAAATCATCGCGGGCACGCTCGCGGCAGTCACCGCAGCAGTCATCGGCTCCTTCCTGGGAGTCGCCGGCACGCTAGCCGGTGCGGCTGTCGCCAGTGTCGTCGGCTCGTTGGGAACGGAGCTCTACCAGAGATCGTTACACCGAGGCGCCAAGCGTCTCGGCGCCATCGCGCCCACGTTCGTCAAGGTTCCCGCCGCCGTGGGCACGCCCGCGGTCGCCGCCGCCACCGAGGAGGAGAAGCCATCGCACACCGTGCCGCCCCGCAAGGAAGTCCGCTGGGGCCGGATCGGCGTTGTCGCGGGGGCGTTGTTCGTGCTCGCCATGGGCTCGCTGACCGTGTTCGAGCTGATCTCGGGTGAGACCGTGGCATCGGCGGTGGGCAATTCGTCCTCCGGCCGGAGCACAGTCAGCAGCATTCTCGGCGATGACTCCGCGAAGAAGCCGGCGGTGACACCATCGACGGAGAGCACGCCGGCGCCCTCCGGGGAGCCGACGACGGAGCCGGCCGGCGAGCCCACAGCTCCCACGACCGAGCCGACCACCGAGCCGACCACCGATGCCCCGGCGGAGCCGACGGCGGAGCCGACCACCGAGCCCACGGCCGACGCGCCGGAACAGACCGGGCCGGCCGACCAGCAGGAGCAGGAGCAGCAGCAGGACGTCGCTCCGGAGCAGAACGGCACCACGACGGAGTAGCGCAGGCGAAGCGGAAGCGAAGGAGCGCGTCACCGTGAACGTCGACGAATTGCTCACCGAGGCCTTCGACCGGCTGCCCGCCCTGGTGCGGGCGGCGGTCGCGGGCCTGACCCCGGCGCAGCTGTGCACGCCGCCGGCCGAGGGTGCCAACACCGTCGGCTGGCTGGTGTGGCACCTCACCCGGATCCAGGACGGGCATCTGGCGGAGTTGACCGGCCAGGAGCAGGTGTATGTGACCGGTGACCACGCCCAGCACTTCGGTCTGAAGCCGGACCCCGACGACACCGGATACGGCCACCCGGCCGCGCGGGTCCTGGCCGTCCGCCCGGCGAGCGCCGCAGTGCTGGTGGACTACTACGAGGCGGTGCACGAGCGCACCCGGGCCTATCTCGCCGGCCGCACGCCCGGCGACCTGGACCGGGTCGTGGACGAGGCCTGGGATCCGCCGGTCACGCTGGGCGTGCGCCTGGTGAGCGTCCTGAACGACGACCTCCAGCACGTGGGCCAGGCGGCCTACGTGCGAGGGCTGCTCAAGAACTGACGAACCCGGCGAGAGGACTGACTGGCCTGGCGCTTCGGTAGCGTGGAGCCGGGTCCCGCCGACCGTGGTCCGGCCTCCCCCGAGACACGCGGAAGCGGTGGGCGGAGAGTCGCGACGCTAGTTTGAAAACGATTGGTTTCGTTGAGAAGGAAGCACCGCGGGGAGCCGCCCACCGCTGCCCTGATCATAGGCGGCCGGGGGCGGTCCGCTCATCCCATTATCGCGAGGCCTGCTCCGCCATCGGCAGCCTGACCAGGAAGCGGGTGTCGCCCGGCTGGGACCGCAGGACGATGTCGCCGCCGTGCCCGTTGACCACGATCCGGTACGAGATGTCCAGGCCCAGCCCGGTGCCCTCGCCCACCGCCTTGGTGGTGAAGAACGGCTCGAAGACCCGCTTGCGCAGCTCCTCGGGCACGCCCGGCCCGGTGTCGCCGATCGACACGATGACGTGGTCCTCTTCCCGGTACGTCTTGATCGTCAGCGTGCCCGCGCCGTGCATGGCCTGCACCGCGTTGTCGATGATGTTGGTCCACACCTGGTTCAGCTCGGCCGGGTGCGCGGGCACCTGCGGCAGGCCGCGGTCGTAGTCCTTGACCACCTTGACGCCCTCGCCGATCTTGTGGCCCAGCATGACCAGGGTGCTGTCCAGGCCGGTGTGCACGTCGATCCACTGGTGCGCGGCCCGGTCCAGCTGCGAATACTGCTTCGCCGAGGCGACCAGCGAGGAGACCCGGCCGGTCGCGTCCTCGATGTCGCTCATCAGCTGCTCGGTCTCCAGCGCGTACCCGATCCAGTGGATCGCCTGGTCGAGCAGGCCCGGCTCGACGACCTTGGCCCTGATCAGCTCCAGGCACTCGATGTCGATGCCGCCCTGGGCGAAGACCGGCGCCAGGTCCCAGCCGCCGGTGACCTGGTGCTCCTCCATCCAGTCGCCGAGCTCGTCCTCCCGGTCGGCGGCCTGCATGGCGGTGAGCGCGGGCGCCTTGGCGGCCCGCTCGATGACGTCCTCCTGGAGCTCGACCAGCGCGTCGAGGCGCTCCGGCGCGACCTTGCCGGCGGCGAGCATGCCCAGCTTGTGCCGCATCCCGGCGACCCGCTGGCGCAGCGCCCCGGTGGCCCGGGACGCGGCGGCGGCGGGATTGTTCAGCTCGTGCATGAGGCCCGCCGACAGCGCGCCGAGCGCGACCAGCCGCTGCCGCTCGGAGATCGCCGCCTGGGTGGTGCGCATGCCCAGGGTGAGGCCCTCCAGCAGGTGGATCGCCATCGGGAACCACTCGCGCATCAGCCAGCCGAAGTCCCGGGAGCTGAGCACGAAGAAGTCGGAGTCGTCGAGGGCACGCATCGAGGCCATGTACTTGTGCTCGATGCCGTCGTCGCGGATGTACGCCTGGGTGGCGCCCATGTACACGCCGCGCTGCTCCGTACGGGTGGTCTGCACGTCGTCCTGGCCCACCCGGCGGGAGAGCGCGATGGTGCCGCTGAGCAGCATGAAGAAGCTCTCGGCGGGCTCGCCCTCGCGGAGCACCAACTGCCCGGCGGCGACGTGCTGGGTGCAGCCGTGCTCGGCGATCCAGGCGAGCTGCTCGTCGGTCAGCTTCTCGAACAGGAACAGGGTCCTGAGCTCGGCGGGGGTGAGCCTGCCCGGCTCACAGGGGTCGAGCTCGATCTCCTCAACCGCGTCGGTGTCGGTCATCTACTGTGCCTCCAGGTAACGATGGACCAGCGTGACGGCCATCGCGCCCTCGCCGACCGCCGAGGCCACCCGTTTCACCGAGTTGGCCCGGACGTCGCCGGCGGCGAAGATGCCGGGAACACTGCACTCCAGGTAGAACGGATCCCGGTCCCGATCCCATCCCGCCGGACGGGTGCCATTCGCGAGCAGATCCGGGCCGGTGTAGACGAAGCCCTTCTCGTCGCGGGCGACGGCGCCGCCGAGCCAGTCGGTGCGCGGCTCGGCGCCGATGAAGACGAACAGATAGCCGCACTCGACGCTGGTCACCGTGTTGCTCTTGCTGTCGCAGATGGTGATCGCCTGGAGGTGACCGTTGCCCTGGGCGCCGACCACCTCGCACCGGCTCCGGACATGCACGTTTTCGATCTTGTTGAGCTGCTGGATCAGGTAGTAGGACATCGAGGCCTCCAGCGAGTCGCCCCGGACCAGCAGGGTGACGCTGCGGGCGTACCGGGCGAAGAAGAGCGCCGCCTGGCCGGCGGAATTCGCCCCGCCGATGATGTAGACGTCGCTGCCGGCGCAGGCCGGCCCCTCGGTCGCCGCCGAGCCGTAGTAGACCCCGGAGCCGGTCAGCGCGGCGACGCCGTCGGCGACCAGCGGCCGGTAGGCGACCCCGGTGGCCAGCACGATCGCATGCGCGGAGATCTCACCGCCGTCGGCGAAGTGCAGCGTCCGGGCCGAGCCGTCGGCGCGCAGGCCGACCACCTCGCGGGTGTTGAGCACCTCGGCGGAGAACTTGCCGGCCTGCCGGCGGGCCCGGTCGGTGAGCTGCGCGCCGGAGATGCCGTCGGGGAAGCCCAGGTAGTTTTCGATCCGGGAGCTCTGCCCCGCCTGTCCGCCGACCGCCTGCCGCTCCACGAGCAGCGTCTTGAGGCCCTCGGAGGCGCCGTAGACGGCCGCGCCGAGCCCGGCCGGCCCGCCGCCCACGATGATCAGGTCGTAGAAGTCGCGCTCCGGCGCCGTCGACAGCCCGGCCGCCTCGGCGACCTCCGAGTTGGTCGGCTGCGCCATCGCCCGGCCGTCGGCGGTGACCACCAGCGGGATGGATTCCGGGCCCACCCCGGCGGCGTCCAGCAGGCGGCGGCCCTCGGGGTCGTCGGCCGCGAGCCACTTGTACGGCACCAGGTTGCGCGCCAGGAAGTCCCGGATCTGGTACGACGGCTCGCTCCACCGGTGCCCGACCACCCGGATGTCCGCGACCTCGCGGTCACCGGTGGCCTGCCAGGCGTCCAGCAACGCGTCGATGACCGGGTAGAGCTTCTCCTCCGGCGGATCCCAGGGCTTGAGCAGGTAGTGGTCGACGTCGACCACGTTGATCGCCTGGATCGCGGCGTCCGTGTCCGCGTACGCGGTCAGCAGGGCGCGGCGGGCGTTCGGGAACAGGTCCATCGCCTGTTCGAGGAACTCGATGCCGTTCATCTGCGGCATCCGGTAGTCGGCCAGGATGACGGCCACCCGGCCGCCCCGGAGCTTGATCTCCTTGAGCGCTTCGAGGGCCTCGGCGGCGGAGGCGGCCCGGATGATCCGGTACGCCTCGCCATACCGGCGGCGCAGGTCCCGGGCGATCGCCCGGGACACCGAGGCATCGTCGTCGACGGTCAGGATGGCGGGATGGCCCATGGTTCAGTCCTCAGGGATGCGTGAACGAGGGGGCGTTCGCGACCTCGAAGGCCACGTTGTCCTGGTAACACCAGCACCAGTTCTCGCCCGGCTCGTACGACTGCACGATCGGGTGGCCGCCGGCGTGGAAGTGGGCGGTGGCGTGCTTGCCGGGCGACGAGTCGCAGCAGCCGACGTGCCCGCAGGTCATGCAGACCCGCAGGTGCACCCAGCGACCGCCGGCGGCCAGGCACTCCACGCAGCCGTCGCCGGAGGGCTCGACGTCCTGAATCTGGTCGAGGTGGGTGCAGACGGGTTTGGTCATCCGGGGTTTCCCTTCGTGGCGAGCAGATCGTTGAACTCGGGATGCCGTTCGACGTAACCGGCGACGTAGGGGCAGCTCACCACCACCGGGGTGGCCCGGCCCCGGGCGTCGGAGAGCGCGGCCGCGGCGAGCCGGCCGGCCACGCCCGCGGCCCTCGAAGGCCTGGTCGATCTCGGTGTGCGCCAGCTCGACCTCGCCGCCGTGTCGGCGGTAGTGCAGGACCCCGGCGAGCTCGCCGCCGAGCAGGACCTCGTAGCGGGACTGCTCGAAGCTGTCCACGACCGTCGCGTCGCCCAGATCGCCGGGGCCGACCTGGGCGCTGCCCTCGACCCGCAGCTTGCGCCGGGCCCGCTCGTAGAACGAGGTCTGGCCGAAGCGGATGACCTGGGCGGCGCCGGGCACCGGGCTGATGTCGAGCCGCTGGCCGGCCTCGGCGTAGCCCTCGATGATGCCGTCGACCTCGATGGCCAGCCGGCCGCTGGTCGGCAGCACGTCGAGTTGGAGCCGCTCGTCCGGCGAGAGCATCAGCGAGCGGTTGAACGAGGAGTGCGCGGCGGCCGCGCTGACCAGCAGGCCCTCGACGTTCGGCGACACGATCGGGCCACCGGCCGAGAAGCTGTACGCCGTGGAGCCGGTCGGGGTGGCGACGATCACGGCGTCGGCCGCGTAGCGGACGAAGTTGCTGCCCTCGACGTTGATGCCGACGTGGGCCAACCCCTTGCCGGGCACCCGCACCAGCGCGATGTCGTTGAAGGCGGAGACTTCCGCGCCGCCGGGCAGCACCGTGCGCACCGCCGTGCGGGACTCGATGGTGAACCGGTGGTCGTCGATCGAGGTGAGCGCGCCCGGCAGGTCGGGCAGGTCCACCTCGGCGAGGAAGCCCAGGCGGCCGACGTTGACGCCCAGGACGGGCGTCTTGCGGCCCTCGACCAGGCGCATCGTGCGCAGCATGGTGCCGTCGCCGCCCAGGCTGACCAGCAGCCCGGCGCGGTCGACCATCTCGCCGGCGTCGACCGCGACGGCCTCGCAGTCGATGCGGTTGATCTCGTCGTGCAGGCCCAGCACGGTGACGTCCCGCGCCGTGGCCCACTTGACGATGGCGTCGATGGCGGCACCGCAGTCCCGCCGCGGATGCAGCACGAGCCCGACGACCTTGATCATCCCCACCGCTGATACCCCACGTTCATCCAGCAACCCCCCGGTCGCGCGCGTCAGCGTTCAGCCTTGCACGCCCGACCGGGATCGGCGAGGGGCACCTAGCTAGTGAGGGCCACCGCTACCGGGGTGAGCACGCTGGTCTGGCTGCGCTGGCCGTCCTCGCCGGAGACCAGGGGCGCCGAGTCGTACGTGGTCAGGGTGCGCAGCAGCCCGGGCGGCGCATAGCCGCGGCCGGGGTCGCCCAGCAGCACGGTCGCGCCGCGCTGCATCGCGCGGCCGATGAACGGCAGCATCTTGGCGGCGACCTCGGCGGTGTAGAGGCAGTCGCCGGCGAGGATCACCTCGGCCTCGTCGCCGTCACCGTCGGTGATGTCGTCCACGACGGTGACGATCCGCACGCCGTTGGCGTTCGCATTCGCCTGGATCGCGGCGATTGCGTAGCCGTCCGTGTCGTTGGCGGTCACCTCGGCGGCGCCGGCGATGGCGGCGGCGATGGCGACCAGGCCGGAGCCCGACGCGAGGTCGAGGACGCGCCGGCCGGCGACGAGTTCGGGGTTGTCCAGCACGTAGCGGGCCAGGGCCTGGCCACCCGGCCACGGCGTGGCCCAGTACGGCGCGGCCAGCGGGCCGCCGTCCTCGGCCTCGAGCCGGGCCCAGAGCAGCACGGAATCCTCGGCGAGGAAGAGGTGGACCTCCGGGACCATCGGTACAGGGCCCATCTTGAGGGCGTCCTGCTGCACCGTGCGCGGCGGGAACGAGGCGTTGCGCAGCAGTCGTCGCTGCAGGGCGCTGTGGGTCACGGCCGCGTAGGGGGCTCCGGAGAAGGTCTTCACAGAACTCGTTTCGTAGTAGGAACTCGAGTTGGCGAGATCAAAAGGGGGGCAAACGACCGAGGGCCGCGCCCTCCGCTACAACGCGGAAGGCACGGCCCTCGTGACGTACGTCAGATGGGGCGAATGTTCGCAGCCTGCAGGCCCTTCTGGCCCTGCTCGATGTCGAACTCCACCCGCTGGTTCTCCTCGAGGGTGCGGTACCCGTCAGAGGCGATGGCGGAGAAGTGAGCGAACACGTCCGGCGCACCGCCGTCCTGGGTGATGAAGCCGAAGCCCTTGTCCGCGTTGAACCACTTCACTGTGCCGACAGCCATGCTGAACCCTTTCGAAACCACAGGGAGTTCGCACCTCGCGAACTCCGTCGCCGCCCGTAGAGAACAAGGAAACCGGACTCATTACGACAAAAGCCCGATGGGTTCGGATACCCACCAGGCTCTGGCAAATATGAGAAATCGGAACGGCAACTCGTCCAAGCTAGCACGTCCGACGGCCCAGCGACGGGCAACGCCGCGATGACATCGATGGACAACGATCATTGAAGTTTCTTGACAGATCGTTTAAAAATCGACAGACTCCGATTAAGAGAGCGCTCTCCTTCCCCCGGATACCCCCGTTCAGCGGAAGGATCCCCATGTCCCGTGCTGCCCGAACGCTCAGCGTCGCCGCCGCGGCGCTCACTGTCCTCGGCGTGCTGCCGGCCGCGAGTTTCGCCGCCGAGCCGCCCAAGCCCGCCGCCCCCAACGCGGCCTCGAGGTTCGACATGGCCCCCGGCATGGTCGCGGCACTGCGCCGCGACCTGCGGCTCACCGACGACCAGATCGCGGCCCGCCTCGCCACCGAGGCCGCCGCCCCGGTGGTGGAGAAACGGCTGCGCACCCGGCTCGGCGCGGCTTTCGCCGGCGCCTGGATCCCCGCCGGCGGCACCCGGCTCACCGTGGCGGTCACCGACCCGGGCGCGACGGCGGTCATCCGTACGGCGGGCGCGACCCCCAAGGTGGTCAAGCGCAGCAGCGCGGACCTGACGGCCGCGCACCGCAAGCTCGACGCGAACGCCGCCAAGGTCAAGAACACCACGGTCCGCGGCTGGTACGTCGACGTCGCGGCCAACCGCATCGTGGTGACGGCCGCGCCCGGTAAGGCGGCTGCCGCCCGTACCTTCGCCGCGGACAGCGGCGCGGGGGCGGTCACGGTCGTCGAGGCCGCCGAGGCGCCGAAGCCGATGTACGACATCCGCGGCGGCGACCAATACGTGATCAACGGCAACACGCTCTGCTCGGTCGGCTTCGCGGTCGCGGGCGGCTTCGTCAGCGCCGGGCACTGCGGCGGCGTGAACAGCCCGACGCTGGGCCACAACAACGTCGCGCAGGGCACCTTCGCCGGTTCGTCCTTCCCGGGCAACGACTACTCGTGGATCCGGACCAACGGCAACTGGACTCCGCAGCCCTGGGTCAACAACTACTCCGGCGGCAACGTGCTGGTGGCCGGCTCCCAGGACGCCGCGATCGGCAGCTCGGTCTGCCGTTCGGGCCGCACCACCGGCTGGCGCTGCGGGACCATTCAGGGCCGCAACGAGACCATCGTGTACGCCCAGGGCGCCGTCTCCGGCCTCAGCCGCAGCAACGCCTGCGCCGAGCCGGGCGACTCCGGCGGTTCCTGGATCTCGGGTAACCAGGCCCAGGGTGTGACCTCGGGCGGCACTGGCAACTGCTCGTCCGGCGGCACCATGTGGTTCCAGCCGGTCAACGAGATCCTCGGCGTCTACGGCCTGTCGCTGACCACCAGCGGGGGCGGTGGAGGCGCCAGCTCGGTCGTCAGCAACTGGAACAACCGGTGCATCGACGTGCCGAACAGCAACTTCTCCGACGGGGTGCTGCTGCAGATGTGGGGCTGCAACAACACGGCCGCGCAGAAGTGGAACTTCGTGAACGGCACGCTGCAGACGTCGAACAACAAGTGCATGGACGTGCCGTGGGGCTCGACCGCCAACGGCGTGATCATCCAGATCGTGGGCTGCAGCGGGAACCCGGCCCAGCAGTTCGTGCTCTCCGCGGCGGGCGATCTGGTCAACCCGCAGGCGAACAAGTGCATCGACATCAGGGACTGGAACTCCGCCGACGGCGCACGGCTGCAGCTGTGGGACTGCGCGGGAACCTTGAATCAGAAGTGGCGCCGGGTATAGCGAAGGAACTGTTTGCCGCCCGCCGATCGCACTGTCCGCGATCGGCGGGCGACTCTTCGTGGCGCGACATTGTGCGTCAACCGAATTTCCATTGTCCGGGCTTTTAACCTGCCCGCAATGAAGCATTTTCCGCAAGTGTGACGGGCGGCACCAAATTGCTTTCCGGGGAATCATGGTGGCGGCCGGAAACTTGTCGTACCTGTGTCGGACGCTGGACTGCGACCGACCGGACGACGGATGGGATCCACGAATGACCCAGGCGCCCGAACGCCTCGCAGCACCGCCGACGGCGCTGACGCCCGGTGAGCGCATGTCCTCCCGCGAGCGGCTGCAGCTCGTGCTGGTGCTCGGCTTCCTCATCGCCCTCGGCCCGCTCACCATCGACATGTATCTGCCGTCGCTGCCGACGATCACCGACGACCTGCAGACCACCACCGCGGCGGTGCAGCTCACCCTCACCGGCACGCTGGCCGGCCTGGCCCTCGGCCAGCTGCTGATCGGCCCGGTCTCCGACGCCGTCGGGCGCCGGGCGCCGCTGCTGGCCGGCGTCGCCGTGCACATCCTCGCGTCGGTGTTCTGCGTGCTGGCGCCCAACCTGGCGCTGCTCGGCACGCTGCGGGTGCTGCAGGGCCTGGGCGCCGCGGCCGCCGCGGTCGTCGCGATGGCGATCGTGCGGGACCTGTTCACCGGCCTCGCCGCCGCCAAGCTGCTCTCCCGCCTCATGCTGGTCATGGGCGCCGCCCCGATCCTGGCGCCGACGCTCGGCGGCATCACGCTGAGTTGGACGTCGTGGCGCGGAGTCTTCGTGGTGCTGGCGCTCTTCGGCATCGCGATGCTCGCGGTGACCGCGCTGGCCCTGCCCGAGACGCTGCCGGTCGAACGGCGGCGCAACGGCGGCGTGGCCGGCACCCTGCGCGACTACGGCCGGCTCTTCGGCGACCGCGCCTACCTCGGGCTGATCCTGGTGGCCGGGCTGGCGATGGCCGCGCTGTTCGCGTACGTCTCGGGCTCCTCGTTCGTCTTCCAGGACCAGTACGGCCTCAACGAGCAGGAGTTCGGCTACGTCTTCGGCGCCGGCGCGATCGGCCTGATCACCGCGACCCAGCTCAACGTGCGACTGCTGCGCCGCTGGAGCCCGTCACAGATCCTGATCACCTCACTCGCCGGCGGCGCAGCCGCGGGCCTGGTGCTGCTGCTCTTCGCGGCCACCGGCTTCGGCGGCCTGGTGGGCATACTGATCCCGCTCTGGCTGGTGCTGGCATCAGCCGGCCTGGCCCTGCCGAACGCCCCAGCGCTGGCGCTGTCCCGCCACGGCGAGGCCGCCGGCACCGCGGCAGCCCTGCTCGGCGCGGTCCAGTTCGGCGTGGGCGCACTGGCGGCCCCACTGGTCGGCGTCCTCGGCACCGGCGCGACCGGCATGGCCCTGGTGATCGCCGGCGGCATGGTCGCGGCCAACGTCGTGCTGCTGCTGGTCGTCCGCCCATGGCAGCTCCCGGTCGAGGCCACAGCGCCCGCGGTCACCGCCGCACACTGACCGCCCCGGCCCCGGCCGCACCACATCCGCCGTAGGGCGAGAGTCAGGAACTGATTTCCGGAGCCGCACCCGGCTTGCTCAACGGCTCCACCCGGGTGTCGAAACCCCCACAGACCACGAATCCCTCGTGGACACCGTCTCCGACAGACAGCCTCATGTAACGGTGCGATTGGCGTTCGGGAATGTCGACGAACCGGTCGATCGCGTCCGTGTCCATGGCCTCCGTGATCAGGATCTCCTTGTACCAGGCCCGGACCTGCATGCCAACCACGTTGAGGAAGACGATGTAGAGCGTGTCGGCAGAACCGGGGTCATGGCCGCTTCGGAGTTCCAATCGGCCATGACCGAGCTGGTAGGACCAGGGACGGAAGGTCCGCGCGAACCGCAACGGCAACTGCGGCCGGAAGTTCAGGGTCATTGCGTTCTGGGGTTGCTGCTGATCACGGCGGTGATGAGGTCGTGGGGGCGGCGGTTGGCGCGTCGGGTGGCGCGGGCGATGTTGGTGTCGCCGCTGATGCGATGGAAGCCGATCGCGGTGTTACGCAGGGTTGCCATGACGGCGGGTCCGTTACCGGTCCGGGCCTGATGTGAATCTTCACGGAACGTGACATCTCGTACGTGGTGCACGAGATTTTCGATTAGCCACTCGGCCCGAATCCATCGCTGCAGGTCGATCGGGTGGGCGTCGGTGGCGGGCAGCGAGATGGTCAGGTACGCGGTCTCGCGGGTGGTCTTGCCGCTTTTGGTGGTGGTGCGGGTCCGGGTGATCCGGATGGCCTGCTCGGCGTGGGGAATCCGATCCCACCGGGCGTGTGCAGGGTGATGGCCTTGACGGTGCGGGTCTCCCGGCGGCCGTGACCGTGGTCGCGGGTCTGATGGCCGAT
>NZ_QHHV01000164.1:0-34180 GCF_003947245.1 Actinoplanes sp. ATCC 53533
CGCGAACAACGTCGCGTTGTTGTCCGTCGGCGAACCGTTGAGCTCGGCCACGACCGGCTTGACGTACTTCTTCTCCGTCAGACACTCGACCAGACCCTGACCCTGCAACTCACCGACCTTGACGTTGTCGAACGACACGTAGTAGTTCGCACCACCATTGAGAGTCAACCGGTCATAGTCGATCGTCGCGATACCGGCGGCCTTGGCCTTGTCCAGCACAGCCTTACCGGTACCGGAGTCCAGGTTGACGATCATCAGCACCTTGACCCCGCTGGAGATCATCCCGTCAGCGAGCGTCTGGAACTGCGTCTTGTCACCCTGCGCGTTCTGAATATCGGCCTCGACACCAGCCGCCGCGAAGGCCGCCTTCAGGTACGTCAGGTCGGCAGTCGCCCAACGCGCCGAACTCTTGGTATCCGGCAGAATGACGCCCACCTTGCCGATGGACGAGCCGCCGGTGCTGCCGGAGTCGCTGCCGCTGTCGTCACCGCACGCGGCCGTGCTGCCGGTGGCCAGCAGGCCCACCGCGGCAAGGGCGAACATTCCCTTACGCATCCTTGAGTCCCCCTCGGACCTGGCATCGGATTCCTGGTGTGACGCTAGGTCACGCGAAGGGTCCGATTTGCCGGATCTCAGGAGAAAGGCCCCCGACGGGACGTCACGGTGCCGTAACGGATGGTCCTCAAGTGAGGTATCCGGCCCTAAGTCCGGATCGGTGCGGTGGTGGCCTCGGTGAGGCTGATCAGATCGGCCGGCGCGAGCGAGACCTGCAGGCCGCGGCGCCCGGCGGAGACATACATCCGGGCCAGCGTGAGCGCGGAGTCGTCGATCACCGTGGGGAGCCGTCTGCGCTGGCCGAGCGGGCTGATGCCGCCGCGTACATAGCCGCTGCTGCGCTCGGCGACCGCGCGCTCCGCCAGCGCCGCCCGCTTGCCGCCGGCGGCGCCGGCCAGCGCCTTGAGGTCCAGCTCGCCGGTCACCGGCACGACGGCCACGATGAGCCCGCCGTCGACCTCGGCGATCAGGGTCTTGAAGAGCAGCGCCGGCTCGACCCCGAGAGCCGCGGCGACCACCGCGCCGTAGTTCGGTAGGTCCGGAGAGACGTCGTACGGGTGCAGCTCGTGCGGCACCTGCCGGGCCGTGAGCAGCACGGTGGCCGGGGTCCCGGCAGCCTTCTTCGCCACGATGAAACAGGCTATCGGCAGAGCAGGACGGTCGGTGCCCCCGCCACCCGGGTCAGCACGAGGGACGCCCCCGCGCCGCCGCTGAGCCGCAGGTCCCGGCGCAACTGCTCGGGCTCCAGCGCCGAGCCCCGCTTGCGGATCTCCAGCCGGCCGATGCCGCGGTCGCGCAGCAGGCTCCGCAGCCGCTTGAGGGAGAAGGGCAGCACGTCGGTGATCTCCAGCCGCCGGCCGTACGCGGTGTCGACGGCGGTGTCGGTGTAGACGTACGCGATCTCGGGGTCCGCGATCCGCCCCCCGATCGACGCGGCGAACTCGGCGACCAGGTGCGAGCGGACCACGGCCGGATCCGGGTCGTACAGGAAGCCGCCGACCGGCCCGACCGGCGCGGCCACGACGCCGGAGCCGGTGAGCTCCGCCCCGCCCGGCAGCAGGATCGCCCGCCGGGCGACCTCCGCGAGCGGTCCGCACCAGAACGCGGCCTCGACCAGATCGCCGTCGACGCTCACCCACTCACCCTCGGCGCCGCCCGGCAGCAGCGCGTGGTCGATGCCGGGCGCCAGCTTCAGGACCGTGCGCGGCACCCGCTCGGGCAGGGTGGCGATGAAATCCCACGAGGGTGACCAGGATCGCGGATCCATCACCCGGCCCCGGCCGGCCCGGCGCCGCGCCGGATCGGCGAAGACGGCGTCGAACCGCTCCACCGGCACGGTGGTCGCGTCCGCGCACTCGACGGTGACCAGGCCGGCGAGCCCGGCCGCCGCGGCGTTGGCGGCGGCCAGGGCGGCGGTGAGCGGGTCGGCGTCCACCGCGTGCACCCGGATGCCCCGGCGGGCCGCGGCCAGCGCGTCCGACCCCAGGCCGCACCCCAGGTCGGCCAGGCTTTCCACGCCCGCGGCCGACAGCCGCGCGGCGCGCCGGTCGGCGACCACCGCGCGGGTCGCCTGCTCCAGCCCCGGCCGGGTGAAAAGCATCGTGGCCGCGGCGGCGCCGAACTTCGCACCGGCCCGTCGGCGCAGGTCGGCCTGCGTGAGGGCGGCGGAGGCGAGATCGGGGGAGATGCCGCGGGCCCGCAGGGCGGTGGCGGCGGCCAGCGGCTCGCCGTCGGCGACGTCGGCGGCGGCCGCCAGGGCGGCAGACCCATCGGCGGTACGCAGGGCGGCGAGCAGTTCGAGGTTCACGGCGAGTCATTCTGCTAGGAGGTGATGTGCTGGCACTCTGGTTGACGGAGTGCTAGTTCCGGCATAATCTCCGATTAGCACTCTCAACCTGAGGGTGCCAGCGCGCGCCCCCCAGAGGGACGCGCCTGCACCAGGCGGACCGGCACCCGCGACGACGGCCCCGCCCGGTGGCATGAGGCATCAGCCCGGCCTGTCCACTGGCCGGCGACAACACCTGTACCCAGGAGGGTATGCCCGTGACTACCGCGACAAAGGTTGCGATCAAGCCGCTCGAGGACCGCATCGTGGTCCAGGCGAACGAGGCTGAGACCACGACGGCGTCTGGCATCGTGATCCCCGACACCGCCAAGGAGAAGCCGCAGGAGGGCACCGTCCTTGCTGTCGGCCCCGGCCGGATCGACGACAAGGGCAACCGCGTTCCGATCGACGTGCAGGTCGGCGACACCGTCCTGTACTCGAAGTACGGCGGCACCGAGGTCAAGTACGCCGGCGAGGAGTACCTGGTGCTCTCCGCCCGCGACGTCCTCGCGGTCATCGAGAAGTAAGACCTAACCGACAGTGCTGACCGCCCTGGCCCGGCTCTCCGGTCCAGGGCGCCGGTGCGTTGAAGGGACCATAAATGGCGAAGATCCTCAGTTTCTCTGACGACGCCCGGCACCTGCTGGAGCACGGCGTCAACACGCTCGCCGACACGGTCAAGGTCACCCTCGGGCCGCGCGGCCGCAACGTCGTCCTCGACAAGAAGTTCGGCGCGCCCACGATCACCAACGACGGTGTCACCATCGCCAAGGAGATCGAGCTCTCCGACCCGTACGAGAACCTCGGCGCCCAGCTGGTCAAGGAGGTGGCGACGAAGACCAACGACGTCGCCGGCGACGGGACCACCACGGCGACCGTGCTCGCCCAGGCGCTGGTCCGCGAGGGCCTGCGCAACGTGACCGCGGGTGCCAACCCGATCGCGCTCAAGCGCGGCATGGACCTGGCCGCCGAGGCCGTGTCCAAGGCCCTGCTGGAGAAGGCGGTCGAGGTCGGCGACCACAAGGCGATCGCCAACGTCGCCACCATCTCCGCCCAGGACGCCACGATCGGCGAGCTCATCGCCGAGGCGATGGACCGGGTCGGCCGCGACGGTGTCATCACCGTCGAGGAGGGCTCCGCGCTCAGCACCGAGCTCGACGTCACCGAGGGTCTGCAGTTCGACAAGGGCTTCATCTCCCCGAACTTCGTGACCGACGCCGAGTCGCAGGAGGCCGTGCTCGAGGACGCCTACATCCTCATCACGACCCAGAAGATCTCCAGCGTCGAGGAGATGCTGCCGCTGCTGGAGAAGGTTCTCTCCGGCGGCAAGCCGCTGCTCATCGTGGCCGAGGACGTCGACGGTCAGGCGCTGTCCACCCTCGTGGTGAACGCGCTGCGCAAGACCTTCAAGGTCGCCGCGGTGAAGGCCCCCGGCTTCGGGGACCGCCGCAAGGCGATGCTGCAGGACCTGGCGATCGCGACCGGTGGCGAGCTCATCGCCCCCGAGCTCGGTTACAAGCTGGACCAGGTCACCCTCGACATGCTGGGCAGCGCCCGGCGCGTCGTGGTGGACAAGGAGAGCACGACGATCGTCGACGGTGGCGGCCGCAAGGCCGAGATCGAGGACCGCGTCGCGCAGATCCGCAAGGAGATCGAGGCCTCGGACTCCGACTGGGACCGCGAGAAGCTCGCGGAGCGGCTGGCCAAGCTCTCCGGTGGCATCGCCGTCATCAAGGTCGGCGCCGCGACCGAGGTCGAGATGAAGGAGCGCAAGCACCGCATCGAGGACGCCATCGCGGCGACCAAGGCAGCGGTCGAGGAGGGCACCGTCCCGGGCGGCGGCGCCGCCCTGGCGCAGATCGCCTCGGTGCTCGACGGCGACCTCGGCCTGGTCGGCGAGGAAGCGGTCGGCGTACGGATCGTCCGCAAGTCGCTGATCGAGCCGCTGCGCTGGATCGCGCAGAACGCCGGCCACGACGGTTACGTCGTGGTGGGCAAGTCGGCCGAGCTCGGCTGGGGCCACGGCCTCAACGCGGCCACCGACGAGTACGTCGACCTGGTCGCGGCCGGCATCATCGACCCGGTGAAGGTGACCCGCAACGCGGTCTCCAACGCCGTCTCGATCGCCGCGCTGCTGCTCACCACGGAGAGCCTCGTGGTCGAGAAGCCGGCCGAGCAGGCGCCGGCCGCGGGCGGTGGCCACGGCCACAGCCACGGCGGTCACGGGCACCAGCACGGTCCGGGTTTCTGACTCGGCAGAGTAAAAAGGGCGCGTCGCACTCAGCGGCGCGCCCTTTGTCGTGTGTGATTCGGGATTCGGGGGAAAGAGGCGCGGATGATCGTCGTGGTGGAGGGGCCGACCGCGGCCGGCAAGACGTCGTGGTGCCGGCGCTACGTCGGCCGGTACGTCGCCGAGTACGCCGCGACCGGCCGGGAACCCACCGACGCCGTGGCCCTGGCCCGGCACTGGGCCCGGGTCAGCATGCGGCGCTGGGCCGAGGCGGCCGACCTGGAACGCGCCGACGGGGTGGCGTTCTGCGACACCGACCCGGTCAAGCTGCACTATGCCTGGGGGATGGCGGCCCTCGGCCTGGCCCCGCGGGCGCAGTTCGACCGGGAGCTGACCGTGACCAGGGAGGCGTTCCGGGCCGGGCGGCTGGGCTTCGCCGACGCGGTGCTGGTGGGCCTGCCCGAGGTGGAGACGTTGCAGCACCGCCGGGACGGCGACGGGACCCGGCGGCGGCGCAACTTCGCGGCGCACGTCCAGCTCCGCGAGCCGCTGCAGCAGTGGTACGCGGCCCTGGACCGGCTGGACCCGGGCCGGGTGATCTGGGAACTGCCCGCGGAAGGCGTGCCGAAGCTGCCGGAACCCCGCGCTGAGCGGTGCGCGGTGGCACTGCTCGACGACCTCGTGGCAGCCCTGCCGCCGCTGCGCCCAGCCGTCACCACTACGTAAGATCTTTCCCTTCGCTCGGGTGGAAGATAGAGAGGTGAAACTCTCTCTGCGGGCTGCGCTGGCCGGTCTCGCCGCGGCCGGTGTCGCTCTCGGCGTCGCCGAGATCGTCGCTGTGCTCACCGGCCCGCTCTCGTCGCCGCTGTTCGCGGTGGGCGGCGTGGTGGTCGACAACGTGCCCGCCCCGGTCAAGGACGCGGGCATCGCGGTCTTCGGCACCCACGACAAGACCGCCCTGCTCACCGGCACCGCTGTCCTGCTCGCGGGCTATGCCGCGCTGCTCGGTGTGCTCGCGCTGCGCAGCCGGGTGGTCGCGCCGGCCGGCATCGCGCTGTTCGCGGTGATCGGGGTGGCGGCCGCGCTGACCCGTAACGACGCCGGCCTCACCGCCGCGCTGCCGACGCTGGCCGGCGCTGTCGCGGCCTACCTCGCCCTCCGCTACCTGCTCCGGACCGCGCTGGCCGGCGAGGGCGGTGACCTCAAGGGCAGCGAACCCGAGGCCGTCCAGCCGGGGATGTATCGCGAGGGCGGCCGGCGGCGCTTCCTCATCGGCCTCGGCGCCGCCTCCGGCGTTGCGGCCGTCGGTGGCGTCGGCGGTCGGCTGCTCACCTCCCGCCGCGCGGTGACCGCCGCCCGCGCGGCCGTCGTGCTGCCGCCCGCGCCGCCCGCCGCGCCCATCCCGGCCGGCGCCCAGGTCGACGGCGCGGCCGCCTACGTGACCTCGAACGCCGACTTCTACCGGATCGACACCGCGCTGTACCCACCCCAGATCGACCCGTCGACCTGGGAGTTGCGTATCCACGGGATGGTGCGCAACCCGATCACCATCACCTGGGAGCAGTTGCTGCGGCGGCCGATGGTCCAGCGGTACGTGACGCTCGCCTGCGTCTCCAACGAGGTCGGCGGCGATCTGATCGGCAACGCGCTCTGGCTCGGCACCCCGATCAAGGACCTGCTGGACGAGGCGCAGCCGCTGCCCGGCGCCGACCAGGTGGTGCAGCGCTCGAGCGACGGGTGGACTTGCGGCAGCCCGACCGCCGTGCTCACCGACGGGCGGGACGCGCTGCTCGCGGTCGGGATGAACGGCGAGCCGCTGCCGGTACGGCACGGCTTCCCGGTGCGCATGGTCGTCCCGGGGCTGTACGGCTACGTCTCGGCCTGCAAGTGGATCACCGAGATCGAGCTGACCCGGTTCGCGGACTTCGACGCGTACTGGGTGCCGCGGGGCTGGTCGGCGCTCGGGCCGATCAAGACCGAGTCGCGCATCGACACCCCGCGCGACGGTGCCGAGCGCAAGGCGGGCCCGGTCACGGTGGCCGGGGTGGCGTGGGCGCAGCACCGCGGCATCACCAAGGTCGAGGTTCAGGTCGACGACGGTCCGTGGGCGCCGGCGACGCTCGCCCCGGTCGTCTCGGTGGACACCTGGGTGCAGTGGTCCTACGCGTGGCCGGCGACGGCGGGAGAGCACACCCTGCGGGTCAGGGCAACGGACAAAGACGGCCAGACGCAGACCAGCACCCCCGCGGCACCCGCGCCGGACGGGGCCACCGGATGGCACTCCGTGCAGGTCACGGTCGGCTGAACCGAGTCACGCGAAAGCCGCACTCTCGGTCCGACGACACCGCCAAGTTCGCTCATACGGTGGCTTGCATGTCGACCGAAGCGGCTCAACCGCCGCAGAACACGCCGACGCGGCTCCCCGCAGGGAACCGCGTCGTCACATGTGTGGCGATGCCGCGCTTCGTCCGGCGTCAGGCCGCCGGTGCTTGCCGTTGTGCGGGCACCGTCGACTTGTGGGGCCGGCCGAGGCGGGCCTCCAGCCGGGTCAGGTCGACCCGCCCGTGAGTCCGATCGGCAAGGTCCTCCCAGCCGACCGCGAGCAGCCGCAGCCGCTCCGCTTCGCTGAAACCTCCCCAGACCCCGTACGGCTCACGAACAGCCAGCGCGTGAGCAGCGCACTCAGCCCGGACCGGGCAGGCTCCGCACATCGACTTGGCCTTCGCCTCGCGACGGTTGCGGGACGAGCCACGCTCACCGTCCGGGTGGAAGAACTGGGCGCTGTCACGCCCTCTGCACAGGCCGAGTCGCTGCCAGTCCCAAAGGTCGGCGATGGGCCCGGGCAGTCTACGAACGTTCGACATCAACACCCTCCTCCCGCGCGGCACCGCGGAGTGTTGTCATGAGGGGCCTGGCTCAGGCCTGCCGCCGGTTTACCCCGGCACAAGCCCTGTCACACACGACTTGTCGATGTCTTCGTCAGCCGTATCCCATCGGTCCGGCAAACTGTGCCGATGTTTCCTATTTTTTCCATCTAAAGCGCGTAATGCTGCGGCCGTTGCGTGATCTCCTCTGAGAGAGAAGGAGGATCACTGTGCGTACCGTCCTCGTGTGCGTCCGAACCCCACTTGCTGCCCAGACCGTCGCCTCCACCGCGGCCCGGCTCGGGATGACCGGGGTCGTGCGGACGGCGATCAGCGAGACCGAGGCCATGATCCGACTGGCTGAAAGGCCGGCCGAGGTTGTCCTGGCCGACACCGCCGTGACCCGTCCCGACAGCGTCGGTTTCACCCGTCGCGTCCTCGCCCGTGCCCCACAGGCACAGGTTGTCCTCTTCGGCGCCGAAGACCCCCGGGTCGCCGCGGCGGCCGTCGCCGCCGGCGCCCGGGGTGTCATCCGCGGCGTCGAGCATGACCTGGTCAGTGTGGTCGCCAAGGCGTTGCTGCTCCTGCTTTTACCGGTACGGCCGCAGGGCCTGCCGATCAACGGTGCGAACGCCCAGCCCGCCGCGGTCGGCGGCGCCGGGCGCAACAACAACTCGGCGACCGCTCGCGGGCTGCACCGCGACGGGCTGGCGATGGCCGGCACTCCGAACGCGGCCGGCGTCCCCGCGATGCTGCCGAACTCGCCGATGGTCCCGTCCCAGCGCGGCGACGGGTCGGACATCGACCCGGCGACCGGGCGACCGATGATCTGGCCGGGCAACGACACCGGCCGGACCGACGGACCCACGGGCCGGCGGCTCACGCTCACCGAGCGTGAACTGCAGGTGCTACGCGGCATGGCCGACGGAAAGAGCAACGCGGAGATCGGACGCGAACTATTCGTCTCCGAAGACACCGTGAAAACCCACGCCAGACGCCTCTTCCGCAAACTAGGCGCCCGAGACCGAGCCCACGCGGTAGCAGCCGGCTTCCGCGCGGGCCTAGTCGCTTAACCCAAACCGGCTCTAACAGTAACCAAAGTCGCACTTCGCCCGTCGGTGTCGAGGGTGCCAAAACAGACTAGGCGCTCTTTGCCGTGGTCTGTTTTGGTGCACTCGACACCGACCGTTCTGGGGCGAAGTGCCTGCCGAGCGGAGCGAGGCCATTTAGCTCAGCCTGTTTTGGTGCACTCGACACCGACCGTTCTGGGGCGAAGTGCCTGTCGAGCGGAGCGAGGCCATTTGGCTCAGCCTGTTTTGGTGCACTCGACACCGACCGTTCTGGGGCGAAGTGCCTGCCGAGCGGAGCGAGGCCATCAACAGAGCCATTTAAGAGGGCTCGTCGTCGGTTCCCTCGGTGAGGGTGTCGTGGACGCCGTCGGCGTAGCCGCGGGCGTACTCCCACGTGACGTAGTGGTCCGGGTCCGGATCGTAGGCAGGCTCGTGCACCCGGGGCCGCCCGCTGCTCAGCAGATGGCGCAGATTGCCCCGTAAGAGGTCCCAGTCGAAGTAGTGCGGCTCGTGGCAGTCTTCGCACTCGATCACCAGCCCGCGGATCCCCGTCGGACTCAGCAGCGCCTGGTAGATCTCCAGGTCGGAGAGGTCCTCGAGGACGTCCTGGCGCTCGACCTCGGTCAGCGGGTCGGTCTCGGCGTCCTCCGAGAGGTCGTCGAGCCCGGCGGCCGGGTCGGCTGGGTCGCCGTTGAACGGGTCGATCGGCTCTTCTTGCACGGTGTCTACCGTACCCATGTAGGGGCGGTGTGTGCTGGCCCGCACGCGCTGTCCGCCGAACCGATGCCCGCAGCCGGATGGGTAGGATGAACACTCCGCCTCTTCGCTAGGGATGATCTGTGGATACTGCGCCTGGAGAATCTAGGTCCGCCCGAACGGTTCCGCTGGGTTTGACCTTCGACGACGTGTTGCTCCAGCCGGGCGAGTCTGACGTCGTGCCGAGCCGCGTCAACACCATCACCCGCATGACCCGCAACGTCGAGCTCTCCATCCCGCTGCTCTCCAGCGCCATGGACACGGTCACCGAGGCGCGGATGGCGATCGCGATGGCCCGCCAGGGCGGCATCGGCGTGCTGCACCGCAACCTCTCGCTGGAGGAGCAGGCCTCGCAGGTCGACCTCGTCAAGCGTTCCGAGTCCGGGATGATCACCAACCCGGTCACCTGCAGCCCCGACGACACCCTGCGCGAGGTCGACGCCCTCTGCGGGCGCTACCGCATCTCCGGCCTGCCGGTCGTCGACGGCGCGGGCGTGCTGGTCGGCATCGTCACCAACCGCGACATGCGCTTCGTCACCGACCACGGCGTCAAGGTGCGCGAGGTCATGACGAAGATGCCGCTGATCTCCGCGCCGGTCGGCGTCAGCAAGGACGAGGCGCTCGCCCTGCTGCAGCGGCACAAGGTCGAGAAGCTGCCGCTGGTCGACGACCTGGGCCGGCTGTGCGGGCTGATCACGGTCAAGGACTTCACCAAGAGCGAGCAGTATCCCAACGCGGCCAAGGACCCCCAGGGCCGGCTCCGGGTCGCCGCCGCGGTCGGTGTCGGCGACGACGCGTACAAGCGCGCCCGGGCCCTGATCGACGCCGGCGTCGACGTGGTCATCGTGGACACCGCACACGGCCACCAGCGCGCGGTGCTCGAGATGGTCGCCCTGCTCAAGAAGGACACCACCACGGACATCGTGGGCGGCAACATCGCGACGTACGCGGGAGCCAGGGCCCTGGTCGAGGCCGGCGCCGACGCGGTCAAGGTGGGCGTGGGGCCCGGCGCGATCTGCACCACCCGGATCGTCGCGGGGGTCGGCGTGCCGCAGATCACCGCGGTGATGGAGGCCTCCCGGGCCTGCCGCCCGGCGGGCGTCCCGGTCATCGCCGATGGCGGCATCCAATATTCGGGCGACATCGCCAAGGCGATCGTGGCCGGTGCCGACACCGTGATGCTCGGCGGCCTGCTGGCCGGCTCCGAGGAGAGCCCCGGCGATCTGATCTTCATCAACGGCAAGCAATACAAGTCTTACCGCGGCATGGGCTCGCTGGGCGCCATGCAGTCCCGGGGCCAGGCGAAGTCCTACTCCAAGGACCGCTACTTCCAGCAGGACGTCACCGAGGACAAGCTGGTGCCGGAAGGCGTCGAGGGCCAGGTGCCCTACCGGGGGCCGCTCTCCCGCGTCGCCCACCAGTTGATCGGCGGCCTGCGCGCGGCGATGGGTTACGTCGGCGCCGAGACGATCCCGGACTTGCAGGACAAGGGCCAGCTCATCAGGATTACCGCGGCAGGTCTCAAGGAGAGCCACCCGCACGACATCCAGATGACCGTCGAGGCTCCCAACTACCACTCCCGTTAAGCCCCATAGGTGAGCCTTCCGACCGCCCCACCCGCCACCCAATAAGGACTGAAAGGCTTCTCATCATGCGTGACGTGGTGGAAATCGGTCTCGGTAAGACCGCCCAGCGCGGGTACCACCTGGACGACATCGCGATCGTCCCGAGCCGGCGCACCCGCGACGTGGACGACGTGTCCACGGAATGGAAGCTCGACGCATACCCGTTCAAGATCCCCTGCGTCGCGCACCCGTCGGACGCCACGATGAGCCCGGAGTCGGCGATCGCCCTGGGCCGCCTCGGCGGCCTGGGCGTGCTCAACGCCGAGGGCCTGTGGACCCGCTACCAGGACCCGACGAAGATCCTCGAGGAGCTCGCCGGGCTCGACGAGGAGGCGGACGCGACCAAGCGCCTCCAGGAGGTCTACTCGGAGCCGATCCGGCCGGAGCTGATCGCCGAGCGCGTGCGCGCCATGCGCGAGGGCGGCATCACCGTCGCCGTGCGCGTGTCGCCGCAGCACACGCTGGCGCTGGCCCCGGTGATCCTCGACGCGGGCGTCGACCTGCTCGTCATCCAGGGCACGCTGGTCTCCGCCGAGCACGTGTCCACCACGGACGAGCCGCTCAACCTCAAGGAGTTCATCGCCGACCTGGATCTCCCGGTCATCGTCGGCGGCTGCACCGACTACAAGACCGCCCTGCACCTGATGCGCACCGGTGCGGCCGGCGTCATCGTCGGCATCGGCGCGGACGAATGGTCCACGACGGACACGGTGCTCGGCATCCGCGTGCCGATGGCGACCGCGATCGCCGACGCCGCCGCCGCGCGCCGCGACTACCTGGACGAGACCGGCGGCCGCTATGTGCACCTCATCGCCGACGGTGGCATCCAGACCTCGGGCGACATCGCCAAGGCGATCGGCTGCGGCGCGGACGCGGTCATGCTCGGCGAGCCGCTGTCGCTGGCCGAGGGCGCCCCGGCCGGCGGCGCCTGGTGGCACTCGGCGGCGAGCCACCCGAGCCTGCCACGCGGCGGCTTCTGCATCGCCGGCGAGCCGGACGGCACGCTGGAGGAGCTGCTCTACGGCCCGGCCGACCGGCCCGACGGCCAGCTGAACCTGTTCGGCGGCCTGCGCCGGGCCATGGCGAAGTGCGGCTACCACGACGTCAAGGAATTCCAGAAGGTAAGCCTGGTGCTGGACCGCTGAGGACGGTTTGGATCAAGACCAGATTTCTGTCGTGCCTGGTTGCCTGGTGCTGACCGTCGCTCCCGCCGACACCGGGCGAGGGCGGCCAAGCGCCTAGCGGCTCATGAACGGCCGCCCTCACTCTGCCAGGTTCTCGGCGCGCGGCTTCGCTGTGCTTTCGCTCCGAGCACGTACCGTCGGTCGGGTGATCGAGGTAGTACGTATGCGTAGGGCCGGCACCGCCGTCGCCGCGGTGACGGCGCTGGCCCTGGCCGGGTGCAGTGCTGACGACGAGACTCCCCGGCCCGCGCCCTCGGTCGCGCCGAGCTTCGCGCCCGGTGCGGAGGGGGTCGGGGATCCGTATTTTCCGCTTTACGGCAACGGTGGGTATGACGTCGGCGGGTACGACCTGAAGCTGACCTACGCACCGGCCTCGGGGCAGCTTGACGGGACCGCGACCATCACGGCCACCGCCACCCAGGACCTGTCGACGTTCAACCTGGACCTGGCGCATCTCGTCGCCCGTGAGGTCACCGTCGACGGGCTGGCCGCCACCACCAAGGCCGCCGGCAACGAGCTTGTGGTGACGCCCTCGGCCGGCATCGTCAAGGGCCGGGCGTTCACCGTCGTCGTCGACTACGGCGGCAAGCCGCAGGCGCTCGGCAACGAGACGCTCGGGGTCGGCGGCTGGTTACGAACCAAGGACGGCGCCTTCGCGCTGGGGCAGCCCGAGTCCGCCAGCACCTGGTTCCCGGTCAATGATCATCCCTCCGACAAGGCCACCTTCGCCCTGTCCATGACCGTGCCGGACGGCCTCGAGGTGCTCGGCAACGGGCTGCCCGGCGAGCGGGCCAGCAGCGCCGGGAAGACCACCTGGCGCTGGGTCGAGAGCACGCCGCTGGCCAGCTATCTGGCCTTCGTGGTGATCGGGCAGTACCGGGTGTCGACCAGCACCCACGACGGCAAGCCGATGATCATCGCGATCCCCGAGTCGCTGCCCGCGGACGGCGACGCCGCCCGGTCGCTGGCCCGCACCGGCGAGGTCGCGGACTTTCTGGCCACCCAGTTCGGGCCGTACCCGTTCGACTCGTACGGCGGGGTGGTCCTCGACGACGGCCGGGTCGGCTACGCGCTGGAGACCCAGTCGCGTCCCGTCTACGGAAACACGTTCTTCGTGGGCCGGCCGAACGCCACGGTGGTCGCCCACGAACTGGCACACCAGTGGTACGGCGACAGCGTCGCGCTGGCCCGCTGGCAGGACATCTGGCTCAACGAGGGCTTCGCCACGTACGCGGAATGGCTCTGGCAGGAGCACGAGGGCGACCGGACCGTCCAGCAGTCGTTCGACCGGGTCTACTCGGGGTTCAACTGGTCGGTCCCGACCGGTGACCCCGGCCCGTCCCGCATCTTCGGCGACGCCGTCTACCAGCGCGGGGCGATGACCGTGCACGCGCTGCGCCGCACTATCGGTGACCCCGCGTTCTTCGCCCTGCTCAAGTCGTGGCCGGCCGAGCACCGCGACGGCAACGTCCGCACCGAGGACTTCATCGAGGCCGCCGAGCGCGCGGGTGGCAAGGACCTCGGCGACTTCTTCGAGGCCTGGCTTTTCGGCAAGCAGAAGCCGCCGCTGCCTTAGCGGGTCGCTACTTGTGCACTAGTTCGGGGTGTTTGGCCAGGTAGCCGGCCGGGTCACCGGCCGCCACCGCCCGGAGGAAGCCACGCCCGGTCGAGCTGAGCTGCTCGCCGAGGTAGTCACCACCGGCGGAGACGGAGTCGCCGGGCAGGCCGACCATCGTCAGCTTGCCGGGGGCGAGGTCGCGCAGCGCGTACGCGTATTCGATCGGGGTCCGCTCGCCGGAGAAGACCAGGGTGTCGCCCAGCGCGGTAAGCACCGACTGCAGACCGCCCTGGTCGGTGGCCAGGCCGGCGTCCTCGGCCTGGGCGAGCAGCGCCTTGACGAGTTGCCGCTGGTGGCGCTGCCGGGTGTAGTCGCCGCCGGCGGTGTACCGCTGGCGGGCGTAGTCGATGGCCTGCCAGCCGACCAGCTTGCGGGTGCCGGGCAGGTAGGTGGCCTGCGGGCCGACGTAGCCGCCGCCGCCCGAGCGCAGCGTGCGGGCCTTGCCGTCCGGGCGGCGGTGCTGGGAGACGACCTTCTGATCGATCTTGATGGTGACGCCGCCGAGCGCGTCGGTGAGCCGGCTCAGCCCTTGGAAGGTGAGCACCGCGCCGGCGTCGAACTTCTTGATGCCGGTGTACTTCCTGATGGTGCTGGCGAGCAGTTCGTAGCCCTGCGCCACGTTCGGCTTGTCCGTGCCCCTGACCTTGGCGCCGCTGCTCATCGCCTCGGTGAGCTTGCGCCGGCCGCCGTCGTAGCCGTTCTTGGCGAACGCCGGCACGTCGACCCGCAGGTCCCGGGGCAGCGAATAGAGGTAACCGCTCCGCAGGCCGGCATCGACGTGCAGCAGCATGATGGCGTCGGCGTGCGGCTGCCAGTCGGCGATGGTGATCCGGGTGTCGATGCCGAGGATCAGCAGATCGAGCGGGCCGGTGATGTCGGCGCCGGGTGACGGCGCCGGGCTCGCGGAGGTGGGCGGCGCGGACGGCACCGAGCTGGGCGGCGCGGCCAGCGGGGCGGGCTCCCCGGCGTCTCCGCGCAGCGCCAGGACGACGCCCACGCCGGCCAGCAGCAGCACCACGACCACGCCCGCCGCTGCCCAAAGTAGCCTCTTGGTCCGCATGCTGGAACAGTAGGGGACATCCACCACCTGCTCAACGCGCCCATCTTCTCGCGTGCTGGAACAGGGGATGGTCATAGATCAGCTCGGCCCTTACGCTGACCGCCGCGATTGCCGAGGCGGCGGTCGGACACGGGGAGGCACGTCCTATATGAAGTACGCCACACGACGGGTGACCGTCGGCGCGCTGTCGGCTGCGGTGGTCGCGACGATGGCGGGAGTCTCGACCTGGGCGTTCGCGGGTGAAACCGCCGCCGAGGCTCCGGTCCGGTTGATCGTCAGCACCAGGTCCGGCGCCGACGCCACGGCGCCGCTGCGCACCGTCTCCGCGCTTGGCGCCCGGTCGGTCGACGCCGGTGGCGGCCCGGCCCAGCAGGCGATGGCCGCCCTGAGCGCGCAGACCCTCGAGGTCTCCGCGGCGCGCAGCAAGCGGGTCATCGCGGCGCTGCGCAGCGACCCGTCGGTGTCGTACGTCGAGGTCGACCACGTGCGCAAGGCCTCCGACCTGAGCCCGAACGACCCGATGTACACCGACGGCCACCAGGTCGAGGTGGACCAGGTCCGGCTGCCGGCGGCGTGGGAGACCACGACGGGCAGCGCCGTCAAGATCGCCGTCCTGGACACCGGCGTGGCGAAGGTCGGCGACCTGAGCGGTGCGGTCATCGGTGGCTGGAACTACGTCAGCAACAACAGCAACGCCAACGACGACCAGGGCCACGGCACCACCGTCGCCTCGATCATCGGCGCCCGGGGCAACAACGGCGCGGGCATGGCCGGCGGCTGCTGGTCCTGCGTGATCATGCCGGTGAAGGTGCTGGACCGTTACGGCAGCGGCTACGACAGCAACGTCGCCAAGGGCATCGTCTTCGCCGTCGACAAGGGCGCCAAGATCATCAACATGTCGCTCAGCGGCGCCGCGTACAGCAAGACCCTGTCCAATGCGGTCGCGTACGCGAACCGCAAGGGTGTGCTGGTCGTCGCCGCGGCGGGCAACGAGGGCCTCACCAGCGCCAGAAACACCAAGAGGTATCCGGCCGCGCTGACCGACGTGCTCGCCGTCGGCGCCACCGCCCAGGGCTCCGACGCCCGCGCCGACTTCTCCAGCTACAACAAGAAGGGTGACTCCTGGGTGGACATGGCCGCCCCGGGCGTCATCACCGGCATGGACCGGGCCGGCGTGTACCACACCAACGAGGAGGGCACCTCGTTCGCGGCGCCGATGGTCGCCGGCGCGGCCGGCCTGCTCAAGACCGCGCGCCCGACGTACACCGGCTGGTCGCTGCAGCACGCGCTGCTCAAGTCGGCCCGGCCGATCGCCACGAACGGCTGGTCGAGGTACGGCATGCTGGACGCGGCGAAGGCCCTGACCATCGCCACCGACGTCACCCCGCCGGTGATCACCGGGGTCTCGGCCCCGCGCGCCGGCGCCCGCCACCACGGCACGATCACGGTCACCCCGACCGGCGTCAAGGACACCTCCTCGGGCGTCCTCAAGGCCGCGCTGTATGCCAACGGGGTCTTCCAGTCGCACGACTTCACCTCGCCGTACTCGCTGCCGTACAACAGCGGCCGGCGCAACGGCGCGGTGCGGCTGACGATCCGGGTCTACGACAAGGCCGGCAACCAGGCGAGCTTCGACCGCTCGATCATCGTGGACAACATCCTGCCCAAGGTGAAGATCACCAGTGCCCCGAAGAACAAGGCGAAGGTCAAGGGCTCGGTGAAGATCACCGCGACCGCCTCCGACGCCTCCGGGATCGCCCGGGTCGAGCTGGTGATCAACGGCAAGGTGGCTTCGAAGGACATCACCTCGCCGTACGCCTTCTCATTCAACGCCGCGCGGCAGCCGAAGAAGATGAAGGTCCAGATCCGGGCCGTCGACAAGGCCGGCAACGTGAAGTACGACGCGACCCGCAACTACACGCGCTGACCGCTACCCGATAGCACCCGGTCCGGTCCGACGTTTCGGACCCGGGAGGCCGACCGTAGGGGCATGAATCTCCGTGTCCTGACGGTCGGTCTCCTGGTGGGCGGCAGCATCGCGATGACGGGTGGCAGCCCGTCCGTGGCGGCGCCGGCGGACGAGGCGGCGGTCTCGCTGATCGTGGGCCTGCGCGGCGACGCCGACGTGGTCGGCGCCCTCGAACGCAGCGTCGACGTGGTGGCCAGCGAGCCGATCACCGGCGCGGTCACCGTCGACGTCCCGGCCGACCAGGTCACCGAGGCCGCCGCCGTGCTGCGGGCGGACCCGGCCGTCGCCTACGTGGAGCGCGACCAGGTGGCCCGGATCGGCGCGGTGACCCCGAACGATCTGGCCTTCGGCCAGCAGTGGGGCATCGGGAAGGCGGGTGTCGACACCGCCTGGGACACCACGCGCGGTTCCGCCAACGTCGTCGTCGCCGTGGTGGACACCGGTGTGCAGGTGCTGCCCGACCTCGCCGGCCGGGTGCTGCCCGGCCGGGACTTCGTCAACGACGACTCCAACGCCGCCGACGACCAGGGACACGGCACCATGACCGCGGGCGTGATCGCGGCCCGCGGCGACAACCACACCGGGATCGCCGGGATCTGCTGGACCTGTCAGATCCTGCCGGTGAAGGTGCTCGGCAAGGACGGCTCCGGCTCCTACAGCGACATCGCGCAGGGGGTGCGCTGGGCCGCCGACCAGGGCGCCGACATCGTCAACCTCTCCCTGGGCGGCGCCAGCGACAGCCGGCTGCTGCGCGACGCGGTGGCCTACGCGAGCGGCAAGGGCGCGCTGGTGATCGCCGCCGCGGGCAACGACGGCAGCTCGGCCCCGCACTACCCGGCCGCTATTCCGGCCGTGCTCGCGGTGGGCGCCTCCACCGCCAACGACACCCGGTACTCGTGGTCCAACTACGGCAGCCAGTGGGTCGACATCGCGGCGCCCGGTTGCAACCCCGCGCAGGCGCGCAACGGCATCGTCGGCGACTTCTGCGGTACGTCGTCGGCCACCCCGTTCGTCGCCGGGGTCGCCGCGCTGCTCGCCTCGACCACGCCGACCCCGACCGCCGCGGTGCTGCGTACGGCGCTGACCACCTCGGCCGCCACCATCGCCGGCAGCTGGGTGCCCAAGTCCTCCGGCCGGGTCGACGCCGCGGCGGCCCTGGCCTCGCTGCCGGTCACCGACGACGAGGTGCCGCCGGCCACGTCGTTCCGGTTGCCCAGCGGCAACGCGCTGGTGCGGGGCACGGTCGTCGTCGCCGCGCGGGCCACCGACGACATCGGCGTCGCCAAGGTGCAGCTACTCGCGGACGGTGTGGTCGTCGGCACCGACCGGGTGACGCCGTACATCTTCTCGTGGAAGACCACGGCGCGGGGCAAGGCGGTGACGCTCGGGCTGCGGACGTACGACCGCGGTGGCAACGTGATCAGCGCCACCCGCCAGGTCACCGTCGACAACTGGGGTCCGTCGGTGCGGATCACCGGTGGTCCGGCCGGCGGCACCCGGCACGTCCGCAAGACCCGGTACGTCACCGCGACGGCCGCCGACGCCCACGGCGTGAGCAGGCTGGAACTGCTGGTCGACGGCAAGGTCACCGCGCGGTACGCGGGCAGCAGCCACAAGTTCGCGGTCCAGACCTGGAAGCACGGCGCGGTTATGACCGTGCGGGTGCGCGCCTACGACCGGGCGGGCAACGTGCGGTATGCCCCGGCCCGGAAGTGGTACCGCTGACGCCGGTAAACTCGCGCTCCATGAGCAGCACACCCCGCCCGGTTCTCGTTGTCGACTTCGGTGCCCAGTACGCCCAGCTGATCGCCCGCCGGGTCCGCGAGGCGCGGGTCTACTCGGAGATCGTGCCGCACTCGATGCCGGTCGCGGAGATGCTCGCCAAGAACCCGGCCGCGATCATCCTGTCCGGCGGGCCGTCCAGCGTCTACGAGCCGGGCGCCCCGTCGCTGGACGCCGGCCTGTTCGACAGCGACGTCCCGGTCTTCGGCATCTGCTACGGCTTCCAGGCGATGGCCCGGGCGCTGGGCGGCACGGTCGCGCACACCGGCGCCCGCGAATACGGCCGCACCCTGCTCTCCCCGGTCGCCGAGGCCGGCACCCTGCTCCGGGAGCTCCCCGACGACCTGCCGGTCTGGATGTCGCACGGCGACTCGGTGACCGAGGCGCCCGCGGGCTTCGCCGTCACCGCCTCGTCGGCGGGCGCCCCGGTGGCCGCGTTCGAGGACTTGCGCACCAGGCGGGCCGGCGTGCAGTTCCACCCCGAGGTGGCGCACACCCAGCAGGGCCAGGAGATGCTCCAGCGCTTCCTCTACGACATCGCCGGCATCGAGCCGACCTGGACGTCCTCCAACATCATCGACGACCAGGTGGCCGCGATCCGCGCCCAGGTCGGCGACCGGCAGGTCATCTGCGGGCTCTCCGGCGGCGTCGACTCGGCGGTGGCCGCGGCGCTCGTGCACAAGGCGATCGGCGACCAGCTCACCTGCATCTTCGTCGACCACGGCCTGCTGCGCGCCGGCGAGGCCGAGCAGGTCGAGAAGGACTACGTCGCGGCGACCGGCATCCGGCTCAAGGTGGTCGACGCCGCCGACCAGTTCCTCGGCCACCTGGCCGGGGTCACCGACCCGGAGCAGAAGCGGAAGATCATCGGCCGGGAGTTCATCCGGACCTTCGAGGCGGCCGCCCGCGAGCTCGACGCCGAGCGGCACATCGAGTTCCTGGTGCAGGGCACGCTCTACCCGGACGTGGTGGAGTCCGGCGGCGGCACCGGCACGGCCAACATCAAGTCGCACCACAACGTCGGCGGGCTCCCGGACGACCTGCAGTTCGCGCTGATCGAGCCGCTCCGCACCCTGTTCAAGGACGAGGTGCGCGCGCTCGGCGCCGAGCTGGGCCTGCCCGAGGAGATGGTGCAGCGGCACCCGTTCCCGGGCCCCGGCCTGGCGATCCGGATCATCGGCGCGGTCGACCGGCACCGGCTCGACGTGCTGCGCGCTGCCGACCTGATCGCCCGCGAGGAGCTGACCGCGGCCGGCCTGGACCGCGACGTATGGCAGTTCCCGGTGGTGCTGCTGGCCGACGTGCGCAGCGTGGGCGTGCAGGGCGACGGCCGGACCTACGGGCACCCGGTCGTGCTGCGGCCGGTCTCCAGCGAGGACGCCATGACGGCGGACTGGTCCCGCCTGCCGTACGACGTCATCGCCAAGATCTCCACCCGGGTCACCAACGAGGTGCCGGAAGTCAACCGGGTGGTGCTGGACGTCACGAGCAAGCCGCCGGGCACCATCGAGTGGGAATGATTCAGCTGGTCGGCGGCTGACCCCAGGTGGGGTCGGCCGGATCGCGCCACACCGGCTCGGCCGGCGCGGGCTCCTCGGGCATCAGGAACCAGGCGATCGGGTACGCCAGCACCGCCGTGCCCCAGGTCAGGGCGGCGAGCACGGCGAAGCCGACGCGGACCAGCACGGGGTCGACGGCCAGGTAACGGCCGATGCCGCTGCAGACACCCGCCACGATGCGGTCGTCGAGCGGGCGGCGGAGCTGCTTGTACGGGGCGACGGTAGGTGTGTTCATGCTCCAAGAATGGGCCGCGCCGGCACCCACCCGCCTCGGTGACTGCCCCGATTCGACCCTGATTCGCGGTACCTGAGATGGGTGATTCGCGGGCATTGCTGTCTGTTACTGTGTCCCTGCGCTCGGTGCGGAGAACCGCCCTGATCAGCGATTACTGTGGGCTATCATCCTGTCAGGAATCCGACAGACGATGCCTGGAGGTAACATAAACCGGGCAAGATGCCGCCCGTGACCCCCGCACTGGAGCCGCTCCGCAGGATTGCGGCATACGCCGTCGCGACCGATCCCCAAGGTCGCGTTCTACTCGTCCGTGCCTCGACCCGATCCGGCACCCCCGGCGTCTGGTCCCTGCCGGGCGGCGCCGTCGACCACGGCGAGGACCCCAACCACACCGTCGTGCGGGAGACCGCCGCCGAGACGGGCCTGTCCGTCGCCGTCACCGGGCTGCGTGACGTCCTCGCCGACATGCGCTCCCTGCCGCACCGCGGCGTCACGATCCACACCGACCGCCTGGTCTACGAGGTGACGATCCGCGGCGGCAACCTCTTCGACCGGGTCGGTCAGCCCACCGACCTGGCCCGGTGGCACACCCTGGAAGAGGCCGAGAAGCTGCGCCTGCGGCCGTTCACCGCAGCCGCCCTGGGCCTGCCCGCCGCCTCGGCCGACCTGCGGCCCGAGGAGGTGCCGGACTTCCCGTCCTTCTACGCCGTCGCGGGCCCGGACGGGCTGCACCGCGCCCAGCGCTTCGCGGCGTACGCGATCGCCACCGACCCGCACGACCGGCTGCTGCTCACCCGGATCGCGCCGGGCTACCCCGGCGCCGGCTGCTGGCACCTGCCCGGCGGCGGCACCGACTACGGCGAGCAGCCCGGCACCGCGCTGATCCGTGAGCTGGTCGAGGAGACCGGCCAGGAGGGCCGGCTGATAGAGCTGCTCGGCGTGGCCAGCCACCGCGACGCCGCCTCGCTGGGCCCTGAGGGCTACCCGATCGACTGGCACGGTGTCCGCGCCTTCTACCGGGTCTTCGTCGACGCACCCACCGAGGTGATCGTCAAGGACGTCGGCGGTTCCACCTCCGAGGCCTGCTGGCTGGCCCTCAAGGAGGTCGCCGAGCTGCCCGCGGAGCAGCTGACCGAGGTGACGGCCGAGGCGCTGCGGGCGGCGCGGCTAGCCTGAAGGGTGTGAAGGTCAGACGAATCGGTGCGTACGGTCTCTGCCGGGACGCCGCCGGCCGGGTGCTGCTCGCCCGCAACTCCCAGCTGTCCGCGTTCCCCGGGCTCTGGACCCTGCCGGGCGGCGGCGTCGAGCAGGGCGAACATCCGGACGACACGGTCGTCCGGGAGTTCGCCGAGGAGACGGGCCTGACGGTACGCGTGACGGGCCTCCGTTCCGTGACCGCCGACGTGTTCCGGCTGCCGCTGACAGATACGTGGGAACACACCGATCGGATCATCTACGACGTGCGGCCGGACGGCGGCAGCCTGCGCAACGAGGCCGCGGGCAGCACCGAACTGGTCGACTGGGTGGACCCGGCCGGCCTGCCGCTGATGCCGTTCACCGCGGTGGTCCTCGGGCAGGCGGGCACCCCGTCGGACGTGCCGGACGATCCGGCCGGAAGCGTCGCCCCGACCCCCGGTCGCGGCCAGCGCTTCGGCGCGTACGGGCTGGTCACCGACCCGGCCGGGCGGATCCTGCTGACCATGATCGCGGAGGGTTACCCGGGTGCGGGCCGATGGCATCTGCCCGGCGGCGGCACCGACCACGGCGAACTGCCGGAGGAGGCGCTCGCCCGGGAGATCATCGAGGAGACCGGGCAGCGCGGCAGGGTGACCGGGCTGCTGAGCGCCTCGCACCGGCACGACCCCGCTGCGCTGGGCCCCGAGGGGGTGCCGATCGACTGGCACGTGGTGCGGGTGCTGTTCCGGGTGCGGGTGGACGAGCCGACGGAACCGGTGGTCATCGAGGCGGCGGGCGGGTCCACCGTCGCGGCGGGCTGGTTCGACTCCGATACGGTGGGTGATCTTCCGCTGACCGAAGTGACCCGGGACGCGGTCGGGCGGCTCGCCGCCGAAACGGCTCATCGGTGATCGCTCTGGATGGCCTCGGTTAGACTCGTCACAGGGCCAGGCAGTGACCGTGCGTCCCTTGCCCGTCTGAGGATGAAAACTCCAAAGGACGTCGTTGCGCAACGGTGGTTGATGTGGTCTATCGCCAAGACCGCTCGGCTATGCGATTGTGTAACCCGCCCACGTGACTGTCCGTAGACGTACGGGCGAAGGGCAGCACCCCGCCGCGACTCAAGCCGGCGGGCATCCGACCCCCAGATGGAGGAGCACGTGCCGAGAACCCCTTGGCGCCGGCGCCGTACGACGGATAGTCCCCGTCCCGCCGGACGTCGTTGGGCAGGCCGGCTGCGCCGTGGCGGAACGATCGCCCGGCAGGCCCTGTTGGTGCGCGTCGGGCGCAGGTCCGGCGACGCCGGGCGGGCCGCGACCGCCACCCGGGCCGAGGTGATCTACACCGGTACGGAGCTCGTCCCGTCCCCCCACAGCCGCAGCCGTGCGGTAGCCACCTCCGGCAGCCACGCCCCCACAGGCCAGCCGATCGTGGTCGAGGCGGATGCCGCCTCCCTGCTGCCCGGTGCGCACACGATGCGCCGCCGGATCAGCTTCGCGCTGGTCAACGCGTGCACCCTGGCCAGCCTCGGGCTGGGCCTGACGGCGATCTTCCTTGCCATGCAGGGCGACGTCCGGATCGCGGCCGCCTGCCTGGTGGCCTGCGTGGGCTTCGACGGGCTCGACGGCGCGCTGGCCCGCCGGCTCGGCGTCTCCAGCCCGTTCGGCGCGCAGATGGACTCGCTGGCCGACATGTGCTCGTTCGGCCTGGCCGCGCCCGTCGTGGTCTACGCCTCGCTCGCGCACACCGTGCCGACCGCGTTCGCCGCCCTCGCCTGCATCCTGGTGGCCGGCTGCGCCGCGATCCGGCTGGCCCGGTTCAACGTCTCGCCCAAGGACGGCAAGTTCTTCTCCGGCGTGCCGACGACCATGGCCGCGGCCGTGCTCGCGCTGGCCGTGCTGATCGAGCTGCCGCTGCCGGGCGTCGCCGTGCTGGGCGGCGTGGCGCTGCTGGCGTTCGCGATGGTCTCCAGCTTCCCGTACGCGAAGCTGGCCCGGCTGGTGAAGCTCCCGCCGTGGCTGTGGGCGCTGCCGGCCGTGGGCGCGTTCGTGGACGCGCGGCTGACCTTCGCGCTGCTCGTGGTCGCATACCTGGTCAGCGGCCCGGTGCTGTGGATGCGCGCACGGTAAATGGCCTCGCTCCGCTCGGCTGGGATTGCGCCCCACGGGCGCAATCCGACTTTGGCCGCGGTTACTACGTGAAAGGCCGGCCTGCTCTGTGAGCAGGCCGGCCTTTTCTGTGTTTGGTTACTTCCAGCGGGCGATGACCGAGCTGGCGCCGATGACCTTGTCGCCCACCGCCACGACGGCCTCGGCGCGGTCGGCCGGCAGGTAGACGTCGGTGCGGGAGCCGAAGCGGATCAGGCCCATCCGCTCGCCGCGGGCCACCAGGGTGCCCACCGGGGTGCGCTGCACGATCCGGCGGGCGATCAGGCCGGTGCGCTGGGCCACCACGACGGTGCCGTGGTCGGTGTCCAGCACCGTGTACGCCGCCACGTTGTGCTCGGCCGCAGCCGTCATGGCGTTGGCGTAGCCGCCGTCGATCACGAAGTAGTCCGTCACCCGGCCGGCCACCGGCACCCGGTTGACGTGCACGTCGAGCACGGACAGGAACACCGCGACGCGCAGGAACTCGCCGGTGCCGAGCCGCTCGTCGGTGAGCCGCTCCACCGAGAGCACCCGGCCGTCGCTGGCCGCCACGACGGCGTTCGCGTCGGTGGGCACGTCCCGCTCCGGGTCCCGGAAGAACGCGGCGACCGGGGCCGCCGCCAAGGCGGGTAGCAGCCACAATTTCGACTTCGGCCGGAGCGTGCGGGCGATTCCGGCCAGGCCCAGGGCGATACCGGCAGCGGCGACACCGTTGGAATCGATGTGCATGCTCCGGGTGACCGGCACGCTGGACGGCCGGTACGCCGGGGCCAGCGTCGCGGCCACCTTCGTGGCGGCCTGGCTGAAGCGCAGCTTGTGCACCCGCAGCGGCGGCTGGTTGCGGGCCACCAGGTCGGTGCCGACCCCGAAGAGGGCGCTCTGCCGGAAGAGTTCGGCGGCGGCGCCTCCGGTGCGCCCGGGCACGGCCGGGGTCGCCACCGAGATGACGGCGCCCTCGGCGAGGTACTTGGTCAGGCCCTCCAGCACCGCGCGAGCCTCCTCGGCGGTGCCGGTGAGCGGCTCGCCCAGGATGACCACGTCGGCGGGGTCGGCCTCGGCGAGCGACTCGACGATCCGGACCCGGTCGGCGATCCAGCTGCCCAGCCCGGTGATGTGGTCCCGGAGCAGTCCGGCGGTGCTGCGCTCGCCGGCCACCAGGGTCAGGGTGTCGCCGGGCAGCAGCGCCTCGACGGCGGCGGCCACCACGGTCGACGCGTGGTCGGCGCCGATGACCAGGGCGGTGGTGGCGGCGTTGTGCCGAGCGAACTCGGCGGTGAGCGCGCGCGCGGCACGCGGCCCGACCCCGGTCACGGGCGCGGTGGACACGGCGGGAAACGGCGTCATGGTCGTGCGGGCTCCTCGCGCTGTGGGATTTCCTCTGCTCACTGAGCATATTGCGCCGGCCGCAGGCCGCACCCGTTGGTGTGACCCGCGACCGGCGCAACCGCCTCAGCGCCGCCCGGGCGCGCCGTCCTGATCGCCGTCCAGATCCTGGCCCTGACCGTGATCTACCCGGGTGACCTCGGCGGTCGGCTCGTCCCCGGCCACCTCGGCGATGCGCGGCATCGCGGCGGTCGGTTCGTCCTCGACCACCGTTTCGGCGACCGGCGGTGCCGACGCCGGCGGTCCGGATACCGGCGGTTCCGCGGCGGGCGGTCCGGATACCGGCGGTGCGGGGGCGGGCGGTCCAGACGTCGGCGATGCCGGGGCGGCCGATGCCGGGGCCGGCGGTGCCGAGGCCGGGCGGGGCGCGGCCGGCGGCTCGGAGACCGGGTGCTTCAGATACGCCGGGTGCAGGTCGACCCGGTCCGCCGGGTTGTCCAGCAGCTCACGGACGATGTCCGCGTGCATCTCCGGCGGAAGGTCGCCGGGCGTCTCCACCTGCGCCTCGGCCTGCACCGGGGCGGTCACCTCGGTGCGCCGGCCGGAGCGGATGGCGCCGATCAGCCCGATCGCGCCGAACAGGATCAGCCCGCCGGCCACCAGCCAGCCCGCGGCGGGCAGCCGGACGGTCACGACCTGCGCGATCGCCCACCAGACCGCCACGAACAGGAAGATCAGTCCGAAACTCAGCGAGATGCCGTCGGTACGGTGCGGCCTCATCGGGTCACCTCCAGGTCACCGGTGTTCAGTTCGACCGTCAGGCGCAGCGAGCCACCGCCGGTGCCGTCCGGCCCCAGGTCGGTGATCTCCTGCGAGCCGAGGTCCTTGCCGTCCCACTCGCGGCCGAAGACCCGGGCCCGGCCGCCGTCCATCCGCACCGTGGTGGTGGTGTCGACGTTGTCCGGCAGCAGGATCTTGATCTGGCCGACCCGCATCGCGACGGTGACGTTCTGCTGCTTGCCGCTGAAGTCGACCGCGCGCAGGTCGAGGGTGGCCGTACCGATGGTGAAGTCGTAGCGGTCGGCGACCGCGCTGATGCTCTGCGGCCGGTAGGAGCTGTTGCCCAGCTCTCCGCCGAAGGTCTCGGCGCCGCTCGAGATGGCGAGGCCGAGGGAGGCCAGCAGGGCGAGGGCGATGAGGCCGCGGGCCCGGCCGAACCAGGCGCCGACGACCAGCCCGAGGGCGATCGTGGTCAGTGCGGCGGCGAAGTAGGCCGAGACGCCGACGTCCACGCCGGACAGGTCGATCAGGGCCAGCAGCCCCATGACCACCACGATCATGAAGAAGGTGATCCGGCCGAGCTTGGAGCGCTCGCGGCGCTGCTTCGGCGGCCGTGGCGGCTGCGGCGGGGCGGGCGGGGCGGGCGGCGCCGGCCGGTGACCGCCCTGGGCCCAGGGGCCGTGTGGGGCGAACGGCGGACGGTAGCCACTGGTCGGCGGCCCGAACTCGGGCGGCCGGGGCGGTGCGTAGGCGGTGCTGGGCGGCACGTAAGCCCCCTGGGTGTAGTTGGGCGGAGTCGGCGGCAGCGGCGCGGTCACCGGTTCGCGGGCCGGTGCGGCCGCGGCTGCGAACGGGGTCGTGGCGGGCCGGTGCGGCGCTGCCGGAGGCGGAGCCGCCGCGGGGGGCGTGGGCTGGGGAAACGTGGCGGGACCCGGCGTCGTCGCCGCGGACCAGGCATCGGCCGGCGCGGCTCCGGTAGCGGCGTCAGGCGTGTTTCCGGGCGTGGGTCCGGGAGCGGCTCCCGGCGCCGAGGCGGTCGCACTCGCGTTGTTCCGGCTGTTCCGCCTGAGCAGCAGCCCGCCGCAGATCAGGACCGCCGCCGCGAGCAGGGTGGCGCGGAAGCCGTCGCGGACGATGAACGCGAAGGTCAGCGCCGCGGCCCCGCCGAGCAACACGATCGACAGCGGAGCCGTCGTCGAGCGGCCGCGGCCGAGCAGGGACTCGATCGGGGAGGCGGTGTCGCCCTCGGCCGGGATCAGCAGCCAGCCGACCAGGTAGATCAGCACGCCGACGCCGCCGAAGAAGCCCAGCACGGCCAGCAGCACCCGCCAGAGCACCGGGTCGGTGTTGGTGGCGTTCCCGATCGCGCCGGCGACGCCGGCGACGTACCGGCCGCGGGTGGGCCGGATCAGCTTCTCCCGGGCGAACGTGGGCCCGCTGTCGGCCGCGCCGAACCACGGCGGCGGCGTCGCACCAGGCGGCATCGCACCCGGCGGCGGGTTCGCGCCGGGCGGGGGAGTAGCGCCGGGCGGGGGCGTGGGGCCGGGCGGCGGGGGCGGGTCGGGCAGTCGGCGGGGCGTCCGCGGCCGGCGGCTCGTACGCCGGTGGCGGGCCGGCCGCAGCCGGAGACGTAGCCGGCGCCGGAGGCGGGACGGCCGAAGGTGCCGGAGCGTCCTGCGACGACCCGGCAGCTTCGCGGGACTGGGCAGCTTCGTCGGTCATGACTTCGATACTGGCGGTCAGGCGACCCGAAGCGCCTCAGGCGGCGACCCTGACGCCACCCTGAGATCCGGCGGTGCCGGTGATGGGGGAGTTTCCCCGTGGCCCGGGACCCCCGTGGCGTGTGACGATCGAACAGGTCGCGGCGCATGCCCGCGCCGGCTGTCCCGAGGAGGAGCGATCACCGCCACCGCAGCACCACCGACACCGCGCCGGTTGTACCGGCCGCGTGACCACCGGGTCATCGCCGGGGTCGCGTCCGGGCTGGCGCGCCACCTCGGCATCCCGGTGACAGCGGTGCGCATCGCTCTCGTCGTCCTGCTCAGCTTCAACGGCCTGGGGCTGCTGCTCTACGCGGTCTTCTGGGCGGTCCTGCCGCAACAGTTGTCCACCGGCGCCCGCACCCGGCGCGACCTGGCGCTGCTGCTCCCGTTCGGCGCGATCGGCCTCGGCGTCATCCTGCTGCAGGGCCTGCTTTTCGGCGACAACGGCGTGGCCGGCACGGCGGGCTGGCTCATCGCGGTCACCGCCGTGGGCGCGGGCGTGATCTGGCACCAGTCCGATCCGACCCGCCGCGGCCAGTGGGCCGACGCCAGCCCGCAGGCGCCCTGGCTGGCCGCAGTGGTTGCGGAGAGTGACCGCCGCTCGTTCCTGTTCCGCTTCATCGGCGGCGGCGTCCTGGTCGCGGTCGGCGTGATCGGCATCCTCGCCGTGTACGCGCCGGCGGGCAATCTGAGCGCCGTCTTCAATGGGGTGATCTTCGCGCTGGTCGGGCTGCTCGGGGTCGGCGTGGTGGTCGCGCCGCTGCTCTGGCGCACGTTCAGCCAGCTCCGCTCCGAGCGCGAGGGTCGCATCCGCGAGCAGGAGCGTGCCGAGGTGGCCGCCATGATCCACGATCAGGTGCTGCACACCCTGGCGCTGATCCAGCGCAACTCCACCGACATCAAAGAGGTGCAGCGGCTGGCCCGGGGGCAGGAGCGCAGCCTGCGTAACTGGCTCTACAAACCGAGCGCGTCACCGACCGAGCGGTTCGCCGCGGCGCTCGAGCAGGCGTCCGCGGAGGTCGAGGACACGTACGCCATCTCGGTGGAGACGGTGGTCGTGGGCGACACGCAGTGTGACGAGTCGGTCGCCGCTCTGGTCGCCGCCGCCCGGGAAGCACTGGTCAACGCGGCCCGGCACGCCGGCGTGCAGACGGTGTCGCTGTATGCGGAGGTCGAGGCCGAGGAGCTGAGTGTCTTCGTCCGCGACCGCGGCGCAGGCTTCGACCTGACGACGGTGGAGGATACGAGACACGGCGTTCGCGGGTCGATCATCGGGCGGATGCGGCGGCACGGCGGCAAGGCCGAGATCCGCAGCGCCCCCGGGGACGGCACCGAGGTACGCCTGACGCTGCCGGTTTCCCGGGAGAGCGTCACCGCCGGAAAGGAGACTGCGAGATGACCGAGTCTGTAGCCGAGGAGAGCCGGCGGTTGACCGTCTTCCTCGTGGACGACCACGCCATGTTCCGGGCCGGCGTGCGCGCCGAGCTCGGTGCGCACGTGGAGGTGGTGGGCGAGGCGAGCACGGTCGCCGAGGCCGTGACCCGGATCGCCGCGACCGCTCCCGACGTGGTGCTGCTCGACGTGCACATGCCCGACGGCGGCGGCCGCGCGGTGCTGGACGCGATGCGGCGCAGCCATCCGCAGGTCAAGTTTCTCGCGCTGTCGGTGTCCGACGCCGCCGAGGATGTGATCGGCCTGATCCGGGCAGGCGCCCGCGGTTACGTCACGAAGACGATCTCCCCGGACGAGCTCGCCGCGGCGGTCCGGCGGGTGGCCGACGGCGACGCGGTGTTCAGCCCGCGGCTGGCCGGCTTCGTGCTGGACGCGTTCGCGTCGCGCCCCGACGTGCCGGTGGCGGACCCCGAACTGGACCAGCTCACCAACCGCGAGCGCGAGGTGCTGCGGCTGCTGGCGCGCGGATACGCCTACAAGGAGATCGCCAAGGAGCTGTTCATCTCCATCAAAACGGTGGAGACGCATGTGTCGAACGTGTTAAGGAAACTGCAGATGTCCAACCGTTACGAACTGTCGAGGTGGGCGGCCGACCGCCGGCTGGTCTAACCCCCCTCCACCGACCGGTAGGGACGATATGTCGCATCGCGCTTCAAACCGGACAATGCCCTTACGGAAAGTTATTGAACTACTACGGCGATCTCGAAACCCCTGGTCAGAGGCATGTTCCTGACCGAAAGGACGATCTTCAAGGGCCCTCGGGGGCGTATCGGGCGAATATCGGCTTGATAACGGCGCCGCCAGGGCCTAGGGGCACTGTGCGAAGGTGTCCTCTACTCACACAACCCCTCGTGAGCGCCCTTGAAGGAGTAGCTCCCATGCTCGGGAATCGCCCATGGAAGATGGCGGTCGGCGCGACCGCCATTGCCTTGTTGGCCGCAGGTTGCTCTGGAGGCACGTCGGAGGACACCGACGCAGCGTCCAAAAGCATCGTGATCGGCATTGTAGAGCCGCAGCACCTCATTCCGTCGAACACGACGGAGACGAGCGGTGCGGCCGTGCTCGCGTCCCTGTTCTACCCGCTCATCGACTTCGATGCGCAGAGCAAGCCGGTCGAGGTCGGTGCCGAGTCGGTCACCTCGACCGACAACAAGGTCTGGACTGTGAAGCTGAAGCAGGGCTTCACCTTCAGCAACGGCGAGCCCGTCGTCGCGGACAACTTCATCGACGCCTGGAACTACGGCGCATACGGGCCCAACGCCCAGGGTGCGGCCTACTTCTACGAGCGCATCGAGGGCTACGCCGACCTGCAGGCGACGGACCCCGACGGCGAGGAGGGCCCGAAGAAGGCCCCCGAGCCCAAGGCCAAGACGCTGACCGGGCTCAAGAAGGTTGACGACAACACCTTCACGGTGACCCTGTCGGCGCCCTTCGCCGGCTGGAAGTCCGTCATGGGTTACACCGCCTTCCTCCCGCTGCCGAAGGCTGCCTTCTCCGCCCCCGGCGTCATCGCCGACGGCTTCGAAGAGGCGCTGGTCGGCAACGGTCCCTTCAAGATGAAGGGCACCTGGGAGCACGACGCGCAGATCGTGGTCGAGAAGGTCGACGGCTTCAAGGGCCCCGCTCCGAAGATCGACGGTGTGACCTGGAAGATCTACCAGGACCAGAAGGCGGAGTACGCCGACCTCACCGCGGGCAACGTCGACGTCCAGACGACCATCCCGATCGAGAGCCTGGCCGCGGCTCCGGGCGACCTGGGTGACCGCTTCCAGAAGAGCCCGAGCTCCTACTTCGCGTTCGTCGGCTTCCCGACGTTCCAGAAGGAGTTCGCGAAGAAGGAGGTCCGTCAGGCCCTCTCCATGGCGGTCAACCGCCAGGAGATGACCGACCAGATCTTCCTCGGTTCGCAGACGCCGGCGACCTCGTTCGTGTCCCCGGTTGTCGCCGGCTACCGCGAGAACAGCTGTGGCGACAACTGCAAGTACGACAAGGTCAAGGCCAAGGAGCTCTACACCGCGAACGGCGGCCCGGCGAAGATCCAGATCTCGTACAACGCCGACGGTGGCCACAAGCCCTGGGTCGACGCCATGTGCAACCAGATCAAGGACTCCCTCGGGGTCGAGTGCACCGGCACCGGCGAGCCCAAGTTCTCCGACCTGCTGACCAAGGTCGAGAAGAAGTCGCCGGTCGGCCTCATCCGGCTCGCCTGGTCGATGGACTACCCGCTGATGGAGAACTACCTCGGCCCGCTGTACGGCACCGGTGGTTCCTCCAACTACTACGGTTACAGCAACCCGGCCTTCGACAGCCTGGTCAAGGAAGGCTCGGCGGCGGCGACGACCGACGCGTCGATCGCCAAGTGGCAGGCGGCCGAGGACATCCTCGCCCAGGACATGCCGGTGATCCCGCTGCGGTTCGGCCAGAACGTCTTCGGCCACTCCGAGAAGGTCAAGAACGTGAAGATGGACCTGTTCTCCAAGGTCGACCTCTACACGATCGAAACCACCAGCTGATCTAGCCGTTAGTGCGGTGGTGGCGCCACGGATTCTATGTAACCGTGGCGCCACCATTGCGTTCCCCCCTAATTACAGCCACCGCGCCCACGAGGCTCGGTGGCGCATCTTCCGCGGAAGAGGCTAAATCCGTATGTTCCGCTATATCGTGCGGCGCTTACTCCAGATGGTTCTGACCTTCTTCGGGGCCACCTTCATCGTGTATGCGCTGGTGTTCGCCAACCAGGACGACCCCATCCAGGCCTTGGCGGGCGAACGACCCATCTCAGCGAGCGTGCGTCAGGCTCTTACCGAGCGCTACCACCTCGACGATCCCTTCCTCACGCAGTACTGGTACTACATGAAGGGCCTGCTCACCGGTGACTTCGGTACATCGCTGAACGGCCGCCAGATCAAGGACATGATGGTGCAGGCCTGGCCCGTCACCATCCGGCTCGCCCTGCTCGCCATCGTCATCGCGGCGACCGTCGCGATCCTCGCCGGTGTCGTCTCCGGCATCCGCCGGGGCAGCCTGTTCGACAACACGACCCTCGTGATCACCCTGGTCCTGCTGTCGCTGCCGATCGTGGTGCTCGCTCCGCTGGCCCAGCTGATCTTCGGCATCAAGCTCGGCTGGTTCCCGCCCACGGCCGGCGCGCATCCGAGCCTCTTCGCGCTGTTATTACCCGCTCTCGTGCTGGGCAGCACGGTGCTCGCGACCGAGCTGCGGGTCACCCGCGCGTCCGTCGCTGAGAACCTGCGCTCGGACTACGTTCGCACTGCCCGCGCGAAAGGTCTGTCCCGTCAGCGGGTGATCGGCGTGCACGTGCTGCGTAACTCACTCATCCCGGTGGTCACCCTCATCGGCGTCGATATCGGCGGCCTGATGTCCGGTGCCATCATCACCGAGGGCGTGTTCAACATCCCCGGTGTCGGGTTCAACCTGTTCCGCGGCATCCGTACCGAGGACGGCCCGCTGGTGGTCGGTTTCGTCAGCATTCTGGTCATCGTCTTCCTGGTCGTGAACCTTCTGGTCGACCTGCTGTACGCCGCCCTCGACCCGAGGATTCGTTATGAGTGATCTCGAAGCAGTCGCAGCGGCGCAGGGCCCGGGCGCGGGATCACCGCAGGAGCCGCGGCACGCCAACAAGCGCGACAAGCCCCGCAGCCTGGCCGGCGACGCGTGGATCGACCTGCGCCGCAGCAAGATCTTCTGGGTCGCCTCGATCCTGGTCGCGGTCGTCCTGCTGATGGCGCTCTTCCCGACGTTGTTCACCTCGGCGGACCCCCGCTCCTGCGCGCTCAGCCGGCAGCACGGCGCGGCGAGCGGATCGGCCTTCTTCGGCTACGACTTCCAGGGCTGCGACGTCTACGCCAAGACCATCTACGGCGCTCGCAACTCGATCCAGGTCGGGGTGCTGGCCACCCTGCTCTCCGGGGTCATCGGGCTGATCTTCGGCCTCGGGGCCGGCTACTTCGGTGGCTGGGTCGACGCGTTCCTGTCGCGCTTCATCGACATCGTGCTCGGCATCCCGTTCCTGCTCGCCGCGATCGTGCTGGCCAAGCGCCTCTCGGCCGACCCGACCAGCAACGGCGTCGTGGCGGTCACCGTCACCCTGGGCGTGCTCGGCTGGACCACCGCGGCGCGCATCATGCGCTCCTCGGTGATCGCGTCGAAGAACCAGGACTACGTGGCTGCGGCCCGCATGCTCGGCGCCGGCCCGGCCCGGTTGATGATGCGGCACATCCTGCCGAACTCGGTCGCGTCGTTCATCGTCGTGCTGACGATCCTGCTCGGCACCAACATCGCCAGCGAGGCGACCCTGTCGTACCTCGGCATCGGGCTCAAGGGAGACGCCATCTCCTGGGGCATCGCGATCTCCGAGGCGGGCTCCTACGTGCGCACCGCACCGGGACCGCTGATCTGGCCGTCGATCTTCCTGGCGGCCACGGTGCTGGCCTTCATCATGCTGGGCGACGCGGTGCGCGACGCCTTCGACCCGAAGTTGCGGTGACCCGAGATGACCGATATCAAGGCGCAGATCGACGTCCTACCCGGCCTCGATCCGCGGGCCCCGCTGCTTGAGGTCACCGACCTGCACGTGGAGTTCCGCACCCAGTACGGCGTCGCGCGAGCCGTCAACGGCGCCAACTTCACCCTCGCTCCCGGCGAGACCCTGGCGATCCTGGGGGAGTCCGGCTGCGGTAAGTCGGTGACCGCGCAGGCGATCATGGGCATTCTGGACAGCCCGCCCGGCTTCATCACCAAGGGCGAGGTCAAGTACCGCGGCGTCGACCTGCTGAAGCTGCCCGAGAACGAGCGGCGCAAGGTCCGGGCCAACCAGATCGCGATGATCTTCCAGGACGCCCTGTCGGCGCTGAACCCGGTGTTCACCGTCGGCTACCAGATGGCCGAGCTGTTCCGGGTGCACCGGGGCATGTCGCGGGGCGACGCCAAGCAGCGCTCCATCGAGCTGCTCGACCAGGTCAAGATCCCGGGCGCCAAGCTCCGGTTCGGCGACTACCCGCACCAGTTCTCCGGCGGTATGCGCCAGCGCGTCATGATCGCCATGGCGCTGGCGCTCGACCCCGAGGTGCTGATCGCCGACGAGCCCACCACGGCGCTCGACGTGACCGTGCAGGCGCAGATCATGGGCCTGCTGGCCGAGCTGCAGCAGCAGCGCAACATGGGCCTCATCCTGATCACCCATGACA
>NZ_QHHV01000165.1:0-15867 GCF_003947245.1 Actinoplanes sp. ATCC 53533
CGCACCGAGCCGTACACGCCCGACCCGCACGCGCTGTCGATCGGCCTCGGCACCGACTGGAGCGGCCTGGCCGCCGCATGGCTCACCGAATGGGAACGCCGTGGCCCGAAGGCAGACCTCGCGAGGTCGAAGCTGATCGGCACGATGGAGACCATCGCCGCCATGCCGAACGGCTTCGTCACCGGCAGCGGGCTGTACGACCTCGACACCGGCCGGTTCGCGCCGGTCGCCGGCAAGACCGTCAACGTCTCCCACCTCAGCGCGATGTTCGGCCAGGTCGAGGTCTGCGCCGAGGTCATCGATCTGGTCGACCTGCCCGCGTTCGAGGCTGCCTGGCTGCAGTACTGCCGCCTCTTCAACGGAACCAGGGAAGAGCAGACGGCCGAGTGCGGTGCGTACTTCGGCAACCTGATCCTGCGCCAGGGCCACGCGCGCCTCACCGCCTACGCCGCCGCCCGGCTGAACCGCGACGACCTCGCCACCCGGGCGTGGCGTGAGTTCTACACCGGTGACGGCTACGGTCCGGCCCTGCCGTGGCGGAGCGAGAAGGTGACCTCGACGCTCAGCCCGACCGAGGCGGCGAAGTGGGTGTCCACCAACACCACGGCGCTGTACGGCCTGGCCGCTATCCAGAACCTGGCCCTGGTCGGCAACAAGATCACCGCCCCGTAGGTCATCGTCCTGCTGGAGCGGGAATCTGCCACATGGCGCTGACCGGCATGGCGCGGAGTCTGTCGCCGAACGGCAGTGTGGAGCCTCCGGTGTAGAGGACGATGCCGGTGATGAAGTCGTCGCCGAGGCGATCGGCGAGCCGGCGTAGCCCGCGGAAGTCGTCGGGTCCGACGGTTGATGCTGCCTTGACTTCGATGCCGACGACGTGCCCGGATCTGTTCTCGAGGACCGCGTCGACCTCGTATTTGCTCTGGTCGCGGTAGTGGGACAGGTCAGCGGGCTGCTCGGACCAGGTGAGCTGGCGGGCCAGCTCGGACAGGACGAAATTTTCGAGCAGCGGGCCGAACGGTGCGCCGGGCCGGAGTAGTGCTCGGGCGTCGGTCGCGATCTCGTTGGCGGCGATGCCGGAGTCGACAAAGATCAGTTTTGGGGCGGCGGTGGCTCGGGTGCCGAGGTTGCGGGACCAGCCGGGGATCTGCTTGACGAGGAAGATCTCCTCCAGGGCCCGAAGGTAGCGCGCGATCGTCGGCCTGCTCAGTCCGAGCGCGGATTCGAGGGAGTTGGCGGCGATGATGGTCGCGGACCGGGCGGCGAGTAGGCGTATGAGCTTGCGTAGCTCGCCCTTGTGCTGGATGTCGGACAGCTGCCGGACGTCGCGGTCGATGAGCGCTTGGACGTAGGCGTCGTGGAACCGTTCGCGACGCCGTGGGTCGGCGCGGGCCGTCGCCTCGGGAAGGCCGCCTCGCACGATCCTGGTCGCATAGTCGGAGCGTGTCACCTTCGACTCGTGTCGTAGCTCGGGGCCGAGCGCGAAGACGGCATCGACGAATCCGTCCGGCTCGCCATCGAGTTCGCCTTGGGAGAACGGCCAGAGCTCGATCGTTTCCATCCGGCCGGGCAACGCGTCGGGGGCGGCCACCATGCCGAACAGCCGCGATGATCCGGTGAGCAGATACCGGCCAGGACGGGGATCCTCGTCGACGGCGGCCTTGATGGCCAGCAGCAGCTCCGGAGCGCGCTGGATCTCGGCGATGACCAGCAGCTCCGAGGAGTCGACGAAGCCGACCGGATCGGCGATCGCCGCGGCCCGGTCCTGCGCCCGGTCGAGATCGCGGCGCTCGGCGAGACGGTCGCCGGCGACGATGCGAACGAGGGTGCTCTTGCCTGCTTGACGTGCGCCGTTGATCAGCACGACGCGGGTGTCGGCCAGCGCGGCGCTCACCTGCGCTGCGGCGCGGCGTGGGATCAGGTGCGGTGTGGGCACATGTCATGCTAACCGGCATGCTTTCGATTTGCGAGGCACTCCGCTTTCGATATGCGGAAGTTTCATGTTCGATTTGCGGAGCTCCGGCGTTCGATTTGCGGCGGAGCAGCGCGGATCCGGAGCGGAAGTTCGGCCGGAATGCCTAGGCGAGAAGGTCCCAGTTCTGCCGTGCGGCCCACTCGGCCAGGGAGTGCCAGCCGATCTCCGGGTGGTCGCGGCGCAGCCCGGCCACGTCCACCTCGAGGCCCACGGTCGCGAAGTAGCGGAACATCGGGCCGAGCTCCGGCGCCCGGGCCGTGACCTGCTCGAGTGGGACCTCCTCGAAGGCCACCTCGCGGCCGCTCGCGGCGCCGAGGATGCTCGCGATCTCCTTGCCGGTCCGCACGTCGGAGGCGATGTCGATGCGGCGGCCCGCGAACTCGGCCGGGCTGGTCAGGGTGCGGGCCGCGAACGCGCCGATGTCCTCGGCGGCGATCAGGGTGAAGGGCCGGCCGGGCGCCATCGCGCGAGCGAAGACGCCGTCGCGCAGGCCCTGCGGGGTGGGCGGCTTGGTGTATTGCTCCATGAAGACCGCGGGCGCGATCACGGTCCAGCCGATGCCGAGGGTGGCGAGGTGCCGCTCGACGCGGTGCTTGCTGTCGAAGTGCGGGATCCCGGTGTCGCGGTCGGCGTTGGCGGCCGAGGTGAGGGTGACGTGCTCGATGGTGCCGGTGGCCGCGGCGGCCTCCAGCAGCGTGATGCCGTCGGCCACCTCGCGCTCGACGCCGCCGGTGAACGGGGTGGTCACGGCGAACAGCGCCGTGCAGCCGGCCAGGGCCGCGTCGAGGGAGGCGCGGTCGGCGAAGTCGGCGTATGCCACCCGGGCGCCGAGCCGGACCAACTCCCCGGCGGCCGCCGAACCCGGTGACCGGGTCAGCGCGCACACCGGGTGCCCGTCGCGCAGCAGGGCCCGCGCGGTGGCGCCGCCCTGGGTGCCGGTGGCCCCGGCGACGGCGATGGCTCCGGACATGTCAGTTGACCTGCCTTCCGTCGGCCGGCCAGTGCGCCGATCGCAGCTCCCGCTTCAGCGGCTTGCCGGCCGGCGACAGCGGCAACAGCTCGACGAACTCGCAGCTGCGCGGCCACTTGTACGGCGCGATCAGCGTGGCGCAGTGGCTCCGCAGCTCGGCCAGGTCGGTCGTGCAGCCGGGCCGCAGCACCACGACGGCGTGCACCCGTTCGCCGAGATCGTCGTCGGGCACCGCGATGACGGCGCTGGCCGCCACGGCCGGGTGGCCGGCGAGCGCGTTCTCCACCTCGGTCGAGTACACGTTGTCGCCGCCCGTGACGATCATGTCCTTGATCCGGTCGACCAGGAAGAGATAGCCGTTCTCGTCGAGGTAGCCGGCGTCGCCGGTGTGCAGCCACCCGCCGCGCAGCGCGTACGCCGTCTCGTCGGGCTTGTTCCAGTAGCCGAGCATGACCGGACCGCGCGCGATCACCTCGCCGATCTCGCCGGGCGGGAGCGCGGCGCCGTCCGGGCCCTCGACGCGGATCTCCCGGTTGACCACGGCCCGGCCGGCCGAGCGCAGCAGGCTCTTCTCGGCGTGGTCGGCCGAGTTCAGCACGGTGCCGAGCGCCAGCTCGGTCGACGCGTACACCTGCTGGAGCGCGACGTGCGGCAATTGCGCGCGCACCCGGTCCAGTAGCTCCTCGGTGATCGGCGCGGCGCCGTACATGAGGTGGCGGATGCTCGACAGGTCGCGGCCGGCCTCGGCCTGGTGGAGCACCTGGCGCAGCATCGAGGGGACCAGGAACAGGTGACTCACCCGGTGCCGCTCGACGGCGTCCAGGACCGCGCCGGGTGTGAACGCCGGAATGATCACCTGGGTGCCGGCGAACATGGTCTGCAGCAGGCTGGCCAGCATCCCGGAGACGTGCGACATCGGCGAGGCGATCAGCGTACGGCTGCCGGCCCGGCCGGTCGGCTCGGCGACCTCGGTGGCCAGCGCGGCGCCGCTCAGCGTCTCGTGGCTGAGCAGCACGCCCTTCGGCACGCCGGTGGTGCCGCCGGTGTACATGAGCGCCGCCAGGTCGGTGCCGCCGCGCCGGGCGTCCTCGATCGGCTCGGCGCCGCGGAGCAGGTCCTCGAGGGCGATCATGCCGTCCGGCGGTGCGCCGTCGCCGATGTGGACGATGGTCCGCAGCCGCCCGCCGAGCGCCGGCACCAGCGGCGCGAAGGTGTCGTCGACGCACAGGATCGTGGTGGCCGAGTCGTCCAGCGCGTACGCGATCTCGTTGATCCCCCAGCGGACGCTGAACGGGTTGAGCGCGCCGCCCGCCCAGGGGATGGCGAGCAGCAGGTCGGCGAAGCGGTCCGAGTTGAGCGCGAGGACGCCGACCAGCGTGCCGTCCCGAACGCCGAGGCCGCGCAGCCCCGAGGCCAGGCGGGCGACGCGGTCCGCCTGCTCGCGGAAGGTGCGCCGCCGCTCGCCGAAGACCGTCGCGACGCCGTCGGGATGTTGCTGCGCCGCGCGGTGAAGACCCTGTGTCCACATCAGTCGGTGCCCAGGCCGGTGCGCCAGCTCGGCCGCGCCGGCTTCCAGCCGAGCTCGGCGCGGGCCCGGTCGTTGGCGGCCCCGCGCATCTCGGTGAGCTGAAAGGCGGGAAACCAGCCGATCAGCCGGGCCGCCAGCGGAGCCGGCACCGCGCGCGGTGGTGGGCCGCCGAGCCGTTCGGCCAGGGCGGGCAGCCACACCGCGGCCGGCGCCGGGTCGTCGTCCGTGATGTGGAAGACGCCGGTCGCGGCCGATTCGACGGCCGCGACCGTGGCGGCCGCGGCGTCCTCGACGTGCACGAACGAGGTGATCCCGGTGCCGTCGCCGGCGAGGGGCAGCCGGCCCCGGAACACGGCCTGGCCGGTAGGCCCGTCCGGGGCATAGGCGGTGCCGGGACCGTAGAGAATCCCGTGCCGCACCACCGTGCCGGCGGGGAGGCCCAGGACGAGGCGTTCCAGCTCGGCGACCGCGTGCACGGTCTGGGCCCAGGCCGGGTCCGGGGCCTCCCGGTAGAGCGGGGCGTCCTCGTCGACCACCGGGCCGCCGGACGGTGCCGCGGCGAACGCGATGCTCTGCGCGACAAGGCGTTTCACCCCGGCCGCGATCAGGTTGGCGGTGCCCTCGGCGCGCAGCCGGGCGGTCGCTGACATGGCGTCGGCGCTCAGGCCGCGCAGCGCGGTCATCTGGTGCACCACGACGTCGGGCCGGGCGGCCCGCACGGCCGCTGACACGGCGGCCGGGTCGAGCCCGTCGGCGACGACGGTGTCCCCGGCAGGCGCCCGGGACGCCGTGCGGACCATGGCGGTGACCTGGTGGCCCCGGGCCCGCAGTCGTTGCAGCAGCGGGCGGCCGAGCACGCCGGTGGCGCCGGCCACGAGGACGCGCACCTCAGCAGCCCATCTCTTTGACCCGCATCACGAGCCGGCATGCCGGGTCGCCGGAGCGCAGGCAGGCGGTGGCCCGGTTCTCGGAGAGCACGACGCCGAGCCCTTCGGACCAGCCGGCGTGGATGTCCGGGCACGGGCACTCGTAGCCGTCCAGCGAGCCGGCCATCCGCAGCATGGTGATGGCGAAGTTGCGCCGGATCGTCAGCTCGACGGTGTCGTCGCCGACCACCTCGGTGCCGGCGCTGCGCAGCTCGCGGGGGAACATGCGCTCGCCGCACTCGTCGTACCGGCGGCGCAGTTCGGCCATGCCGTCCTCATCCGGGAGCTTGCCGTGCCGGCGGGCGACACCGCGGCCGACCTGCAGGGCGACCTGTCGCAGCGCCTCCGCGTTGATCTCGTTGGCCACCTCCTGGCCGAAACGCTTCGCCACGCCCTGATACCAATGCCCGTCGTGAGCCCACCACTGCCGGTAGACCTCCATGAGCTCGGCCCGGTCGGTCACGATGTCCTCCTCTGGTCAGCGATCAGGCGGGCGAACCGGTCTCGCATCACCCGCTTGAGCACCTTGCCGGTGGCCCCCTTGGCGACGTCGTCGGCGTCCATCCGCAGCGCCCGCCGCACCGGCGGTTGCCCGGCCGCGTCGAGCGTCGCGTTCACCAGGGCGGTAAGCGCGTCGTCGTCCATCGCGGCGGCCGCGCCGCCGTCGGCGACCTGGACCAGGGCGTACGCGTCGGCCACGCCGTCGCCGTCCCAGTCGGCCCGGACCCCCTCCGGTGCGACGCCGACCACCGTGCAGTCGTCGACGCCTGGCAGTTCCCGCAGGAGCAACTCCTCGGTGCGGGTGCTGAAGACGATTCCGCCGGCCGTCCGGATCGCGTCCGGGGCCCGGTCGAGGTGGTAGAAGTTGCCCTGCTCGTCGCGGTAGGCCAGGTCCCCGGTCAGCCAGAACCCGCCGAGCCGCAGCCGGTGGAAGGTGAGCGAGTCGTTCCAGTAGCCGGGGGTGAGGGTGGGCGAGCGCAGACCGAGCCGGCCGATCTGCCCCGCCGCCAGCGGGGTGCCGTCCTCGGCGAGCACGGCCGCCTCGGCGAAGCTGATCGGCTTGCCGACGCAGCGGGAGAAGGCTGCCGTGTCTCTGGTGTGCCGGTTGTGGAAGACCGAATAGCCGGCCTCGGAGGAGCCGAGGCCGTCGACGAAAACCGACCCGGCGACGCGGCGGTGGTGCAGGTCGCGGCCGATCTCCTGGTGGCTGCCGTACGCCACCAGGGCCCGGATGTGCGCCTCGTGCGCGGCGTCGCCGGTGTTGAACCACGCCTCGACGCTCGACAGGTCCCGGCTCGCCAGGTCCTGCGCGGCCATCTCGCCGAACGTGCCGGCGAAGCCCAGCACGGTGGTCGGCGCGAAGTCCTCGATGGCGTCCAGCACGTCCGCGCCGCGCTGGCTGGACAGCAGCTTCATCGTGGTGCGCAGCAGTAGGCAGTAGAGCAGGGTGGCCACGGCGGCGTTGTGCGCACCGGGCATCGCCACCAGCACGCGGCGCATGTCGGTCCCCGAGGAGAGCCGCAGCCGGTGCACCTGGGCGTAGATCAGGGTCTGGTGGGTGTGCGGCACCCCCTTCGGCATCCCGGTGGTGCCCGAGGAGTGCGAGATGATGACCGGATCGGTGGCGTGGTGCCGGTACGGATATCCCCTGGGCAGCGACTCGCGGTGTTCCGGGCGCACCTGGGCGGCCGTGCCGTGAAAGCCGAGGCCCGCGAAGACGTCCCGGTGCTCCTCGTCGGTCACGGCGCCGACCACGCCCTGCCGCAGCACGTACTCGCGGGCGATCTCCGGCGGCAGGTTGCCGTTGACGAACGACGGGATCGCGCCGATCGCGGTGAGCGCCAGGAAGTTCACGGCGTACTCGGTGCTGGAGGAGCTGTGGATCGCCACCGGGTCGCGCGGCCGGACGCCGTGAGCCGCGTACCAGCCGGCGTAGGTCTCCACGACCTCGTGCAGCCGGCCGAGGGTGAGCGTCGTGGGCCGGCTGCCATCCGGCGCCTGCCAGGTGCCGTCGGTCTCCAGCACCGGCTCGTCGAGCGGCCGGCCGTAGGCCTTCAGCCGGTGGATGACGTTGCCGGCGCCGAGTTCCGGGTCGGCGCAGATGAGCGCTCGCTCGGCCTTGTCGATCATCGGTCCCCTCCAACGGTGGTTCGGGCCAGGTCGAGCAGGCTGCGAAGGCTGCCCGGCGGTCCGGTCCGGGCCGCCGCGGCCGGTACGGCCGGGCCACCGTCGCGGCCGAGCAGCACGGCCACGGCGACGTCACCCTGGGCCGGCGGCGGGCCGCCGGCCAGCTCACTGCGCACCGCTCCGACCCGGGCGCCACCGATCAGCTCCACGCCGATCACCAGCACCCACTCCAGGTCGGGCTCGTCGAGCAGCACCTCCGCCATGGCCAGCGACTCGGCCAGCGGATCGTCCAGGGTGGAGAGGCTGAGCTGCTGCCCGGTGATCCCGAACTCGCGGCTCAGGTAGCCCAGCACCGAGTTCGCGGTGGCCTGCATGAACAGCAGCGGGTTGTGCACCCGGCCGGCGACCAGCCGCCGGCTGGCCAGGTCGGCCGTGGTGGTGTCGCCCATCAGGCTGGCGAGCACGACGGCCGTGCATGCGCCGTCCACCGGGTGGGCGTCGAGGCAGCGCCGGCTCGCCTCGAACACCAGCGGGCTGAACACCGACTCCACAAAGCCGGGCAGCGGCGGGAGCTCCGGCGAGGGTTCCGCGACCGCCGCCGCGAGTAGGTGCATCATGGCCGCTCCAGGACGAGTGCCGTGTTGGCGCCGCCGAAGGCGGCATTGATCGTGAGCGCGCGGCGCGCGTCGGCGGGGCGCGCCACGTGGGGCACGCAGTCCAGGTCGCACTCCGGGTCGGGCCGGGTGTAGCCGGCCGTCGGCGGCAGTACGCCGTCGGCGAGCGCGAGCATCGTGATAACGAACTCCACCACGCCGGCCGCCTCCAGCAGGTGCCCGGTGGTGCTCTTCGTGGAGCTCACCGGCACCGACCCGGCGCGCTCGCCGAAGACGGACCGCAGCCCGCGCGTCTCCGCCACGTCGTTGTGCCGCGTGCCGGTGCCGTGGGCGTTGACGTAGTCGATGGTGGCGCCGGCCGGATCCCCGGCCCGGCGCAGCGCCTGCCGGGCCGCCGCGGCCAGTCCGGCGCCGTCCGGGTGCGGCTGGGCGATGTGGTACGCGTCGGATGCCGCGCCCCAGCCGGCCACTGTGGACAGCGGGCGCGCGCCACGGGAACGGGCGTGACCGGCCGATTCCAGCACGATCGCGGCCACGCCGTCGCCCAGCAGCAGCCCGCTGCGGTCGGCCGAGAACGGTCGCACGGCGCCGTCGCGGGCCAGCGCCCGGCCGGAGTCGAACTTGGCGAAGACCTCCTCCTCCACCAGGTATCCGCCCGCACAGACGGCGACCTCGCTCCGGCCGGAGGCGATCAGCCGGCAGGCGTGGACGATGGCCGCGGAGGAGGCCACGCAGGCGTTGGTGAAGGCGAACCTCGGGCCGCGCAGGCCCAGGTCGCCGGCGACCGCCTCGGCCAGCACGGCCGGGACAGCGTCCGCATAGGACACCCCGTCGCCGCCGGACCGCCAGAAGTGAGTGACCGTCGTGTAGTCGCCGGCCGCGCCGACCAGCACCGCCGCCTCGATGCCGGCGCGCAAGCCGGCCATGTCGAGTGCCTCGGCGCCGCAGTTCTTCAGCGCCTGCCGCAGGGAAAGCCGGTCGGCACCGTCCGGTGCGGCGGCCGCCATCGGCGTACGGTATGGGCCGGTGTCGAACCGGCTGGTCGGAGCGAACGCCGGCCGGCCGCCGAAGACGCCGTGCCGCAGGGCCGGCGCGCCCGCGCCGAAGACCGTGCGCACGCCGAATCCGGTGACCACTACCTCAGCGCCCATTCCCGCCCCCGGCCGTGCGCAGGAAGTCGGCGATGCGCCGCACCGAGCTGAGGCCCGCGACCTCCTCGTCGGTCGGCTCCACCGCCAGGCCGAATCGCTGCTCCACCTCGTGCAGCAGCCAGAGCAGGCCGAGCGAGTCCAGCACCAGTTCGGCGTCGTCGGCCAGGTCGGCGGGCAGGCCCGGGAAGATCCGGGAGTCGGCGAGCAGTTCGCGGACGGTGTCCGGGCTGATCGACGACACCGCTTCCGTCGTCATCCCCGGGCACCCCGGCGGACCAGCTCGGCGACCAGCCCGCCGAGGGTCATGGCGCCCAGCGACTCGATGTCGGTGTCGGGGATCGGCACCTTGAACCGCTCCTCGAGCCGCAGGGTGAGCTCGATGAGGCTGAGCGAGTCGAGGTCGAGCCCGCCGGCGCCGACGGCGCTCTCGTCGGTGATGTGGTCGGTGCTGGACAGCAGGTTCATGTCCTGGCTGACCGTGGTCAGCACGAACTCGCGGATATCCCGCTCCAGCGTGGTCGGCATGGTCATGGTGGTTCTCCCTCTGACGGACGAGTGGTGGTCAGCCGGCCGCCGCCGCCTGCAGCAGCGCCGGCTGGCGGACGAGCTTTCCGTTGGCGGTACGGGGCAACGACTCCAGCACGCGGATCACCCGCGGCAGCTTGTAGTCGGCCAGCCGTTCCCGGCACCAGCGCAGCAGGTCGTCCTGGTTCGCGCCGCCGGGTCCGGCGACGTACGCCTCGATCACTCCGGTGTGGACCAGGACGACCTGGTCGACCCCGGGGTGGGCGCGCAACACGTGCTCGACCTCGGCCAGGTCCACCTTGAGGCCGCCGACGACGACCAGCGAGTCGCTGCGGCCGTACAGGTGGACGGCGCCGGTGCCGTCGATCGCGGCGCGGTCGTGGGTGTGCAGCCAGCCGTCGCGGTATCGGTCGCCGCCGGAGTCGAAGAGGTACGGCGAGGCGTCCATGGCCACGTCGAGCGCGTTGTCGCGGACCCGCAGGAGCATGCCGGGCGCGGCTCGGCCGACGGACGGGCGCAGGTCCCCGGCGACGTCCATGGCGATGATGCCGGTCTCGGTCGTGCCGTACGCCTCACCGACCGGGGTGCCGAACCGCTCGCCGAACCGGCGCGCCACCTCGGCGGGCATCAGCTCGCCGCCGGAGACCGCCGCCCGCAGGCCGGGCAGTTCCGGGACGGGGGTCACCGAGCTGAGCAGGTCGAAGTGGGTGGGAACGCCGAAGATCGCGGTGACCTGGTGTTCCTGCGCCGTGGACAGGATGCCGCGGGCCGACATCCGCGGCGTGAACACCACGGTCACGCCGGTGGCCAGGGCGTGCAGCAGGCCGCCGATCAGGCCGAAGCTGTGCGCCGTCGAGCTGAGCAACAGCACCCGGTCGCCCTTGCCGGGCATGCCGGCCACCCCGCGGAAGCGTTCGATCTCGTCCGCCAGGGACCGCGCGGTCCGGCCGATCACCTTCGGTACGCCGGTGGAGCCGGAGCTGAACTGCACCAGCCGATGGTCGGTCCGCGCCGGTGCGCCGTCCCGCCGCGGCTCGGTGACCAAGCCGTAGCGGGCCTGGAAACCGAGCGCGGTCTGGCGCGGCGCGCCGGCCCGCACCATGAACTGCGGGTGGCAGGTCGCCGAAAGCCGGTCCACCTCGGCCGGCTTGAGCCGGTGGTCGAAGAGCATCACCTGAGCGCCCGCGCGCCACAGGCCGAGCAGCACCTCGATCTGGGTGAAGCTCGGCGGGATCTGCAGGCCCACCGTGCTGCCCGGCCCGATGCCCTGGCCGGCGAAGAGGCGGGCCTCGCGCGCGGCGGCGCCGCGCACCTCGGCCCGGGACACCGAGGAGTCCCGGTGGACCAGGTACGGCGGGTCGTCGTGCCGGCCGTCGAAGAGCCCCTCGACGAACTCCAGATCGCTGTCCATCAGGTCTCCTTGCAGAACTCACCGATCGGCAGGCCGACGTGCCGCTGGTCGGTGGCCAGATAGCCGAGAAGCTCGTCGCCCACCTGAAGTTCGGTGACGTTGAGGACCTTCCCGCCCGGACCGAGGACCCGCACGTGCCAGTCGTCCTGCACGGTGAGGCTCACCGGCTGGCCGTCCTCGGCGTGCGCCGTGATGGTCAGCAGCGGCCGCGACTCGAGCTTGGCCCGGCCGACCACGACCCGCCGGGTGCGGCCGTCGGCGCCGACCGCGAGGATCGCGCTGCCGGACCGCAGCTCACTGAGGTAGTTGGTGCGGTTGTCCAGCCCCAGCACGTACGAGTGCAGCGCCCCGGCGTTGACCCGGAACGGCCGGGTCGGCATGTACGGCAGCGGGTGCGTCTCACTGCAGCACAGCACGAAGCCCGACGAGTACGAGCCGACCAGGATGCCCTCGTCCTCGGCGAAGTGCGAGCAGGTGTCGACGCAGACCCGGTCGCCGAGGCCGACGTGCTCGACCGAATCCACGATCAGGGTGGACAGCCGCAGCTCGGCCGTGGTGGCAGTCAGCAACCGGGCGAGCGCGAACACCTCGCCGGCGTCGGCCGGGGCGAGCAGGACGCCGTCCGAGCCGCGCTCCAGCACGTCGAAGACGATGGCGGCCTCCTCCAGGCTGGACACCACGGTGACCAGCCGGCCGGCGGCGCGCTCGGCGGCCGCCAGCACGATCTCCAGCGGGATCTTCGTGGGATCGGCGAAGTGGATGACGGTGTACGGCAACACGTCCGCGGCCGCGCAGGCGAGCCGAAGCGTCAGGTCGTCGCGGACGTCGACGAAACCGGCACCGGTGTTGTCGCTGACCAGACGCGCGAGATCGTCGGTGGTCGCGACGGGACCCAGCAGGACGTCCGGCTGCTGCCCGTCCGCATGGTCGGCCGGCTTGCCTTCGCCGTCGGCCGATTTGCCCTTGCTGTCGGCCGACTTGCCCTTGTGATCGACCGGCTTGCCTCTGCTGTCGGCCGGGTTGGCTCTGTGATCGGCCGGCTTGTCGGTCATCAGCACCCGGGTGATGGTGGGCGGCAGCGTGGCCAGCAGCTCCGGGTCGGCGGCGACCACGCCGGCGATCCGGCTGTGGATCGCGGCGTCGAGGACCGCCTGCATCTGGGAACGGGGAACGGACCGTACGTCGAGCCACGCGAATCTCATGCGGCACCTGCCATGATCGTCGGGAACGGGGAACGCGTGCCGGCGTCCGGGCCGCCGGCGTGCACGACGGCGGCGAGCCGGGCCACGAGCGAGGCCGGCGCCGGCGAGGAGAAGATCCGGCGGCCGACGGCGAGGCCGTGACACCCGGTGGCCATCACCGCCGTGCCGTAGTCGATGAGGTCCGAGCCGTCCGGCGGGCCGCCTGCGGCGAGGACCGGGATGGGGCTGCTCGCCACGACCTCGGCCATCCGGTCGATCGGCCAGGCCACCGACGTCTTCACGATGTCGGCGCCGAGATCGGCGGCCACGTTGACCACGTGCGCGAGCAGGACCGGGTCGCGCGGGTCGGCGATCCGTGGCCCGCGCGGATAGACCATGGCGATGAGCGGCATCCGCCATTCGTCGCACGAGCGTGCCACCGCACCGAGATCGGCGAGCTGCTCGGCCTCGGTGTCCGAGCCGATGTTCACATGCACGCTGACCGCGTCGGCACCCAGGCGCAGTGCCTCCTCCACCTCGGCGACCAGCACCTTGGCGTCCGCGTCCGTGGAACGCGCGGTGCTGGCGCTCAGGTGCACGACCAGGGCGCAGCCGCCCAGCGTCTCCGGCGCCACTGTCCGCGCGCGGCCCTTGTGGACGATGATGGCGTCGGCCCCGCCGGCCACGAGCGCACCGACGAGGTTGTCCCACTGCGCCGCCGGCACGATCGGGCCGTCGGACACGCTGTGGTCGAGCGGAACGAACAGATACCTGCCGTCGCCGGTCGAGGACAACCGCCGCAGCCTGAAGGCCTTACCACTGGCGAGCATGATGGTGTACGCCTTTCCCTGGCCGTTCTCAGGAAATTCCCAGATATCGATTTCCGTCAATGACGGTAGCGGGAATAAAGCCACGCTTGAAGTCTCAACCATGCCCAATATTCCATCGATTGCCGCGCAAGACAAGTGACGACTTCTCCGGTAATAATATTCATCCTGCCGCATAAGTCCGCCATTGAATCATAATCAATCCCCCCAATCGGGCGTATTGCGCAAGGATTATGCGATCCTGGATTCCGCACCCGTTCCCCGGGCATCGATCGATGTTTTTGCGAGAAGTGTGTAGGCTGGGCGCGATTCCACAGACCATCGCGTCTCGCAGCACCGGGAGTAGCGGTGACCCATTCCCCGGGTTTGGCGGTTCCCGCACGCGGTAAATCGCCCGGTGCACACCGCCTGGCACGGACCTGGGCGGTCGTGGCCGTCATGGTGTCCGCGCAGATGCTGATCTGGCTCGACAACTCGATCCTCAACGTGGCGTTGGCCACGATGGCCGACCCGGTCGCGGGACTCGGCGCCGGCTCCGGCGACCTCGAATGGATCGCCGGCTCCTACAGCCTCGTCTTCGCCAGCACCCTGTTCGCCGGCGGCGCGCTCGCGGACCGATTCGGTCCACGAAGGACTCTGGTGGCCGGGCTCGCCGTCTTCGCGGTGGCGTCCGCCGCCGGGGCGTACGCGGCGACACCCGCCCACCTCATCGTGGCCCGCGGGCTCATGGGTGTCGGCAGCGGCCTGCTGATGCCCGCGACCCTGTCGATCATCCTGCAGTGCACGGCGCCGGCGCAGCGCACCCGGGCCATCGCGATCTGGGGGTCGTCCAGCGGCTTCGGCGTGGCGATCGGCCCGGTCGCCGGCGGCGCGCTGCTGAGCCACTTCTGGTGGGGATCGGTCTTCCTGGTCAACGTGCCGATCGTGGCCGGCTGCCTGGCCGGCATCGCGGCTGTCGTGCCGGCCGTGCCCGCCGGCGGGCGCCGGCGGCTCGACCTGCCCGGCCTGTTCATGTCCGTCCTCGGTTTCGGCGGCGTGGTCTTCGGCGTCGTCGAGCTTGGCCGGCAGGTGCCGTGGACCAGCCCCCGGGTGTATGTCCCGGTCCTGGCCGGGCTCGGGCTCATCGCGGCGTTCGTGGTCGGCCAGCTCCGGTCCGCCGCCCCGAGCTTCGATCCGCGGCTGTTCACCAAGCGGCGGTTCGCGGCCGGCAACGTCGTGCTGCTGCTGGCCTTCATGGCCCTGTCCGGGCAGCTGTTCTTCGCGGCCTTCTATCTGCAGGGGCCACGCGGGCTCACGCCGCAGGCCGCCGGCGGCATCATGGTGGCCGCCGCCGTAGGGATCGTCCTCGGCAGCCTGTCGGCTCCCACCGCGATCCGGCTCGGGTCCGCCCGGTGGACGACTGCCGGCGGCGTGCTGGCGAGCGGTGTCACCTACGCGAGCTATCTGTGGTTCGACGAGCGGACGTCCCTCGCGGTGCTCGTGGTGATGCTCTTCGTCCAGGGCTTCGGCATGGGGATCCTCGGCACGCCGGTGACCATCGCCATGATGGCCGACGTGCCCGCGCACCTCACCGGGGCCGGCTCGGCGGTCGGCAGCGCCACCCGCCAGCTGGGCAGCGCGCTCGGGGTGGCCATCGCCGGCTCGGTGCTCGCGGCCGTCTATCGCCAGCAGCTGGCCCCGGCGCTGCCGGCTATCCCCGAGGAACTGCGGGAGCGGGCCCTCACGTCGGTCGAGAGCGCCCGGTCGGTGGGCTCACCGGCGCTGTCGGCGGCGGCCGACGGCGCCTTCCTCACGGCGATGTCGGCGGCGGCGGTGGTCACGGCACTGCTGGCCGCGGCCGGCTTCGTGGCGGCCGTCGTCGGCTTGCACGTGCGAGCTGCGCAGCCTTCCCCGCAGCGGCGAGCCGAGACTCCGGTGGCTGAATCACGACCCCGGAGATCCGCGGGATGACGCACCCAGCAGATCGGACCGTGAGCAGCCCTGACGGTAGTTGATCAGCCCGGGTGCTGGTCTCGAACAAGCTCGTCCTCGATTGGCCGGTTGGTCATGTGGGCGGGCTGGGCCGGCTCGCTCACGGCGTCCACGAATCGCTGTGGTGGACCCCGTCGACCGCGAGGAGGACCAGGTGAATATTCGCGGCTCGTCGCCCTGTTCTGGTCCGCTTGGCGAGGTCGCGATAGCGCGGGAAGTCGGGTAGCACCATCAGCGATTCGTAACCCGGATGGCTGTCCAAAAGCATCACGGCCTTGCACAGGGCCTGGCTGAACCAGTGTCCGGCCTGCGTGCTCGGCTGAGTGCGTTTCACCTCGGCGGCCCGGCGCGGGTCGGCGTAGCCGGTCGATGGCCAGCCCTTGACCTCGGCGCCGAGCTGCCGATTGCCCTTGATGGCCAGAACGTCCACGCCCGGCGCCTTCGTGGCCGTGTCCGCCGTGGCGGTGATCAACCACTCATGGTGCTGCAACGCGTCCACAAAGACCGCTTGGACGGCGCCTTCCCATGGCCACTGATGTGCGGTGTCCGCTGCTGCCGCTGATCCCGCGGCGGCGATGGCGCCTATCGCGCCCGACCTCGCTACCGGGCTGATGATCTCGAAGCCGAGTGCGGTCAGGTGACGCACTGCTGTTTGGCTGGT
>NZ_QHHV01000166.1:0-59320 GCF_003947245.1 Actinoplanes sp. ATCC 53533
CGAGGTCACCGACCTGCACCGGCCGTATGTCGACGAGCTGACCCGGCCCAACCCGGACGACCCGACCGGGCAGTCGACCATGCGCCGGGTGCCCGAGGTGCTCGACTGCTGGTTCGAGTCCGGGTCGATGCCGTTCGCCCAGGTGCACTACCCGTTCGAGAACAAGGACTGGTTCGAGCACCACTACCCGGGCGACTTCATCGTCGAATACATCGGGCAGACCCGCGGCTGGTTCTACACCATGCATGTGCTGGCCACCGCGCTGTTCGACCGGCCGGCGTTCCGCAACTGCCTGAGCCACGGCATCCTGCAGGGCGCCGACGGCCGCAAGATGTCCAAGAGCCTGCGCAACTACCCGGACGTCTACGAGGTCTTCGACTCCTACGGCTCCGACGCGATGCGCTGGATGCTGATGTCCTCGCCGGTGCTGCGCGGCGGCGACATGCCGGTCACCGAGGTGGCGATCCGCGACTCGGTGCGCCAGGTGCTGCTCCCGGCCTGGAACGTCTGGTACTTCTTCAGCCTGTACGCCAACGCCGCAGGTCACGAGGCCCGCCTCCGGACGGACTCGACGCATCTGCTGGACCGCTACATCCTGGCGAAGACCAGTGAGCTGGTCTCGGACACCACCCGCCAGCTCGACGAATATGACATCTCGGGCGCGGCGGCGTCGGTGCGGGCCTACCTGGACGCGCTGACCAACTGGTACGTGCGCCGCTCGCGGGACCGCTTCTGGGCCGGCGACGCCGACGCGTTCGACACCCTCGCCACCGTCCTGGAAACCCTGTGCCGGGTGATGGCGCCGCTCGCGCCGCTGACCGCCGAGGAGATCTGGCGGGGCCTGACCGGGGAGCGGTCGGTGCACCTGACCGACTGGCCGGACGCCGGCGCGTTCCCCGCCGACCACGAGCTGGTCGCCTCCATGGACGCGATCCGCGAGGTGGCCTCGGCGGCGCTGTCGCTGCGCAAGGCCAGGGCGCTGCGGGTGCGGCTGCCGCTGGCCAGGCTGACGGTGGCCACCCCGGCCGCCGACGCGCTGCGGCCGTTCGCTGACCTGCTCGCCGACGAGGTCAACGTCAAGGACGTGCGGCTCAGTGCCGATCTGGCCGCGTACTCCCAGCAGATCTTGACCGTGGTCCCGCGGGCCCTCGGCCCGCGCCTGGGCAAGCAGGTGCAGTTGGTCATCAAGGCCGTCAAGGCCGGCGACTGGCAGCTCGTCGACGGCGCGCCCGTCGCCGCCGGCGTCACCCTGCGGGAGGGCGAATACGAGCTGAAGCTGGTCGCCGCCGACGCGGAGAACTCGGCGCCGCTGCCGGCCGGCCGCGGCGTGGTGCTGCTCGACACCGAGGTCACCCCGGAACTGGCGGCCGAGGGCCTGGCCCGCGACCTGATCCGGGTGGTGCAGCAGGCCCGCCGGGACGCCGGGCTGGACGTCTCGGACCGGATCGCCCTGCGGGTCGCGGCGCCGCCCGCGGTCGCGGCGGCCGTCGAGGTGCACCGGGACTTCGTCGCCGCGGAGACCCTGGCGACCTCGCTGAGCCTGGATGAGGCGGCGATCGGCTTCAGCGGCGAGGTCGGCGACGGCGAGACCGTGACGGTGGCGGTCACCCGCGCGGTGTGAATCCCGCCTCTTGCTCGGCATTTGCCGCATTGCGCGGCAAATGCCGAGCCGGCCGGGAGTAACTCGACGGGAGTTTTCCGGGCTGTTTCCGTTAACCTCACATCGCCCCACACACTTTCTTGTAGTCCCGCCCGGAGGAACACGTTGCCGCTGCTCTACTCGATCGGCAAGATCACTGTCGGTCCCGTGATGACACTCGGCTGGCGGCCGCGCGTCGAAGGTCTCGAGCACATCCCCAAGACCGGCGGCGCGATCTTCGCCGGCAACCATCTGTCGGTCGCCGACGAGCTGTTCCTCGGCGCCGTCGTGCCGCGGCACATCGCGTTCTGGGCCAAGTCCGAGTATTTCCGCGGCGGCGGCCTCAGAGCCAACATCACCAAGTTCGTGCTGGAGGGCCTCGGCGCGATCAAGGTTGAGCGCGGCGGCGGCCGCGCCGCACTGGCCGCCTTCGACGGCGCGATCCCGGTGCTCAAGGCCGGTGACATGGTCGCGGTCTACCCCGAGGGCACGCGCTCCCCGGACGGCCGGCTCTACCGCGGGCGTACGGGCGTGGCACGGCTCGCCGTCGCGGCGGGCGTGCCGATCATCCCGGTGGGCATGCTCGGCACGGAGAAGGTGCAGCCGATCGGGCAGCGCCTGCCCCGGCCCGGCCAGGGCAAGGTCACGATCAAGTTCGGCACGCCGATCCCCACGGTGGGCCGCAGCGACGACCGCACCGCGCTGCGCGAGCTGACCGACGAGGTCATGGCCGAGATCCAGAAGCTCACCGGCCAGGAGTACGTGCCCAGATACGCCCCGCCGCGCGGCGCGCCGCCGGCCGCCTAGCCCGCTCGGACCGCTTTGGCAGATCTTGGTAGCTTTTGGTCCCCCTGGGGGCCACTGGTTACCAAGATCTCAACGTGGTCCCTGGTTGGCTGCGGTCCTCCGAGCGGGCCCGGTCCTGAGAGCGGGCCCGGTCCTGAGAGCGGGCCCGGTCCTGAGAGCGGGCCGGGTCCTGCGAGCGGGTCCGGTCCTATGAGCGGTCCGGTCCTATGAGCGGGTCAGCACCACGCTGCGTAGGACGCCGGTGAGTTCCGCGCTTTCCGTAATGGAACGCCTGGTCAGCAGCACCGTGGCGAGGCTGCCGTGATCCGCCCAGGCGCAGACGACGACGGCCTTGCCGCCGGAGCGGCCGACCCCGCAGCGCTCGTGCACGCCGGTCTCGCCCAGGTCGAAGGTCTCGATGCTCTTGATCTTGTATTCGCTGGTCAGGTGGGCGAGTTCGGCCTCGACGTCGGACTCGGGGGTGAACCGCAACCCGGTCGTGCCGAAGACGGTGACCCGCTTGCCGTTCCCGTCCGCGTAGACGCCGGCGAACACCTCCCCCTGGACCAGGCTGGTCCCGCTCAACTGCTCGGACAGCTGCTCGACAGCACGACGGCTCGCGCCGTCGTCGCGCAGATCAAGATCGGCCACGGTCGCCGGCAGGGCGGCCGAGACCGGATACTGCCGGGCGGCGGGCCAGGCGAGATAGGCGGGTACGCCGCAGCAGCAGACGAAGCTGGCCAGCGTGAACAGGAACAGGTTGCGCCGCCAGCGTCGCTTCCGGCGTGGTGCGGGCGGCGGGCGCTTCCCCTCCGGCTGGTTGGTCCGGCCGTGGGGTGGCTGTGCTTGCCCCGGCGGGCTGTTCCGGCCCTGGGATGGCCTTGCCTGCGCCGGCCGGCCCGATGGCGCCCAGGCCGGCGGGGTGGGCCGGCCGGCCGGTGCCCAGGTCGGTGGGGCGGGTCGGCCGGACGGTGCCGAGGTTGGTGCGGGCCGGGCCGCGGCGGTTCGGCCCGGTGCGGCCGGCGGTGGCGCTGGTGGCCTCGGCTGAATCGGGAGGCGGTTGACCGGGGGCTGGGGCGGTTGGTTCGCGCGGTTCTTGCGACCCCAACGGCGGCGGCGTGGCGGGCTTCCGGCGGCACCCGCCGGTGCGACCGGCGGGGACGCGATCGGGGGCGGCCCGGCAGCCGCACCCGTACCGGCCGGCGGCGCAGGGGGCGCCGATCGCCCGGCGGTGGGCCAGGTGAAGGGCTTCGCCGCCTGGCCCTCAGGCTGCTGCTGGCCGCGCGGTTGGGGCGCCTCGGCTCGGGCCGGCGGCAGCGGTGCCGCCGCACGCGTCGGCTGCCGGGGTGATTCCGCACGCGTCGGCGGCAGGGGCGCGTCCATCCGGGTCGGTGGTAGCGGCGCCTCCATCCGCGTCGGTGGTAGCGGTGCGTCCATCCGGGTCGGTGGCATCGCATCCTGGATCCGGGTTGGCGGCATCGCCTCCGGGAACGGTAGCTCTGCCTGCCAGGGGGTGTCCTGATCGGCCCACGGATCCACTGCGGGAGTGGCCGACCAGTCCTCGCTGTCCGCCCACGGGTCGACCGGTGCTGTTGCCCCCGCCGCCGAGCCCGCGCTTGCCGTGCCTGCTGGCCCCGCGCTCGGCGTGCCTACCGCGCCTGCTGGCCCCGCGCTTGCCGTGCCTGCCGCGCCTGCTGGCCCCGCGCTTGCCGTGCCTGCCGCGCCTGCTGGCCCCGCGCTCGGCGTGCCTGCCGCGCCTGCCGGTCGGCGGCGCGACCACCAGGGGCGCTTCGGGACATGGGGCGGTACGGCCGCCGAGCCGCTCCAGCGGGCCGGAGGCTCAAGCTCGCCGCTATCCCGTGTCCCATCGGCCGCTGGACCACCGGCACCGGCCTCGGCGTCGACCTTGGCTTCGGCGTCGACCTTGGCCTCGGCGGAGGGAGCGGAAGGGGCCGACCCCGAGGCCGGCGCAGGCGCGCCCTCCTGCCCGGCAGGACTGGGTGCGACCGGCCCGGCAGGAGCGGGCGTCGAAGGCGCACCGTCCCCGTCGGCCGGGGCGCTCTCGACGCGGGTGGGGTCCGGCGCCGTCACTCTGTCGATCCGGGTGGGGTCCGGCGCTGCCGGCACCCCGGGTCCGTGGCCAGGTCCGTCGATCCGGGTGGGTGTGGCGTGCTCCGGGGCCCGGGCGGCCGGATTCTCCGGCTGCTTGTCGGCCATCCGTCGATCTCCTTCCGCTGCTCGCCCCGTGTCCGCGTGCCGCCCGGCTGCCGGGCTTCTTCCGCCAGGTTAGAGGCGGTCCGCCACCCCATCGACCGGCACGACGGCTCCGGTGAGGTGAGTGTCACTCGTGAAAAACGGACACCGGGGGCGATGTGTCGGACCTTACGGAGTCGTATGGTGACCCGGTGGTGAGCGCGAGATGAGGACGGCGGAGCGAAACGCGGTGTCCGTGACCGGCCGGCCGGATGGCCAGCCGATGCTGTTCGCGCACGGTTACGGCTGCGACCAGAACATGTGGCGCTTCGTCGCGCCCGCGTTCCTGGAGACCCATCGGGTCGTGCTCTTCGACCATGTCGGTGCCGGCCGGTCCGATCTGGGCGCCTACGACGAGCAGCGATATTCCACTCTCGACGGGTATGCCGACGACATCCTGGAGATCGTGCACGAGCTGGACCTGCGGGATGTCGTCTTCGTCGGCCATTCGGTCAGCGCGATGATCGGGGTGCTCGCCGCGAACCGCGAGCCCGACCGCTTCGCCAAGCTGGTGCTGGTCGGCCCGTCGCCGCGATACCTCAACGACGGTGATTACGTCGGTGGCTTCGACGCGAGCGACATCGAGGCGATGCTGGAGTCGCTGGACAGCAATTATCTGGGCTGGTCGAGCGCGATGGCCCCGGTCATCATGGGCAACCCGGAGCGGCCCGAGCTGGGCGCCGAGCTGACCAACAGCTTCTGCGCCACCGATCCGGAGATCGCCAAGAAGTTCGCCCGCGTGACGTTCCTCTCCGACAACCGCGTCGACCTGGGCGGATCCCGTACGCCGGCATTGATCCTGCAATGCGCCGACGACATCATCGCGCCGGCGGTCGTCGGCGATTATGTGCATCACAACCTTCCCGGGAGCACACTGGTGGCCATGAATGCGACCGGGCACTGTCCCAATCTCAGCGCGCCGGCCGAGACCATCGCCGCCATCAAGGCCTTTCTGTAGAGCGATGAATCAGACCGGCGGCGGGGGCCCGACGTGACGCAGGACCTGCGGGTTCCCTGGGAGGAAGAGCCCGGGGATCTCTACGAGAACGCGCCCTGCGGCTATCTGACCACGCTGCCGGACGGCACGATCGTCAAGGTCAACGAGACGTTCCTGGCCTGGACCGGCTACGCCCGCGGTGAGCTGGTCGGGCGGCGGCGGTTCCGGGACCTGCTCGGCACGGGCGACCAGATCTACCACGAGACCCACTACGCACCCCTGCTGAACATGCAGAACGACGTGCACGAGATGGCCTTCGAGCTGCTGCGCGCCGACGGCGAGCGGCTGCCCGTCCTGGTCAACTCCACCCTCGGCCGCGACCCGGAGGGGCTGCCGCGGGTCATCCGGATCATGATCTTGAATGCCACCGAGCGGCGCGGCTACGAGAAGGAGCTGCTGGCCGCCCGGCTGGCGGCCGAGACGTCCGAGCGGCGGGTCCGGGTGCTGCAGCGCATCGTGGCCGATCTCGCCGCCGCGCCGACCGAGGCCGAGGTGTCCGATGCCGTCATCCGTGCGCCCGGCCCGGCCTTCGGCGCCGACTCGGCGACCGTCTGGCTCGCCGACCGCGACCGCGATCAACTCGCGGCGGTGACCAGCACCGACTCCGTGAGCATGGCCCGGGACGACATTCCGCGTGGCTCGTCGCGGGCGATCGCGGAGGTGGCGCGGCGCGGTGATCTGCACGTGATCGGTTCGCTCGACGAGGCCGAGGAGCACTTTCCGGAGCTGGCCGTCACGATGCGCCGCACCGCCCGCGGCACGGTCGTGCTGCTGCCGCTGACCGCGGCGCCCGCCGACGATCCGGCCGCCGTCGAGGTGCTCGGCGTGCTCGGGTTCGACTTCGCCGAGCCGCGCCAGCTCAGCGACAGCGAGCTGGGTATGGTCCGCCTCCTCGGTCACCAGGCCGGTCAGGCCCTGGACCGGGCCCGGCTCTACGACGACGCCCGCCGGCGGGAGAGCCGGGCGATCTTCCTGGCCGGGACGACCCGGGCGCTGGAGGTGCTGCCCCGGCTCCGGCCGCGGGCCCACAAGCTCGTGGAGCGGATGGTTCCCGAGATCGCCGAGTGGGCCGCCGTACGGCTGCGGGTCGGTGAGGCCGGCGTGCTCGCCGACGCCGGTGGGCCGGCGCCCGACCCCGAGCGGCTGGCCGACCGGGTCGCGCAGGTGCTGCTGGACGGCACGGCGCAGTTCACCGACGCCGACGGGCTCGACGCCGAGTGCGCCGTACTGCCGCTCGTGGCCAACGGCCGGGTCTTCGGCACGCTCGCGCTGCGGATGCCGCCGGACCGGCGGACGGCCGCGGCCGAGGCGGGCTTCCTCACCGACCTGGCCGACCGGGCCGGGCTCGCGCTGGAGAACGCCCGCCTCTACGAGCAGGAGCGGACGATCGCCCGGACCCTGCAGCGCAGCCTGCTCGCCGGTGAGCTGCCCACGGACCCCCGGTTCGCGATGGAGACGCACTACCAGGCCGCCGCGCACGACCTCGAGGTCGGCGGCGACTGGTTCGACGCGTTCCTGATCACACCGGACCGGCTGGCCGTCGTCGTCGGCGACGTGGTCGGCCGCGGCATCGACGCGGCCACCACGATGGGCCAGCTGCGCAGCGCCATCCGCGCCCTGGCCTCGGCCGAGGCGGGTCCGGCCCGGTTGCTGGAACGCCTTGACCTGTTCGTCGAGCGGGTCGAGTCGGCCCGGATGGCCACGGTCGCGTACGCGGAGATCGACCTGGCGGCCCACGAGATGGTCTACGCCTGCGCCGGTCACCTGCCGCCGTTGCTCGCCGAGCCGGGTGGAGCGCCGCGTTATCTGCTCGGGGCCCGGTCCGGGGCGCTCGGCTCCCGGGCCGGCCGCCAGGCCAGGATCGAGCAGCGCATGCCGCTGCCGCCCGGCAGCCGGCTGCTGCTCTACACCGACGGTCTCATCGAGCGGCGCAACCGCCGCATCGACGCCGGCTTCGAGGTGCTGGCCCGCACGTACGCGGGCAAGCGCGACTCCCCGCTGCCGGGGCTGACCGTCGCGCTCGCCGACATGCTCGTCGGTCAGGACCACGCCGACGACGTCTGCCTGCTCTGCCTGGCCCTGGGCACCGAGCGGCGGCTGGAACGCACGATTGGCGCGGACCCGGTGCAGATCGCCCTGCTGCGCAAGGATCTGCGCGGCTGGCTGGTCGCCCACGCGGTCGACGAGGAGAGCGCCGAGGCGGTGCTGCTGGCCTGCTCGGAGGCGGTGGCTAACGCGATCGAGCACGGCTACCGCGACGATCCGCTGGGCGAGGTCGACATCGTCGCCACGGTGTCGCCGGAGGCCGTCGACGTCCGGGTCGCCGACCAGGGTGTCTGGGCCGAGCCCGAGGCCGGTGGCTCGCGCGGGCGTGGTCTGCAGCTCATTCGCAAGGTGATGGACGAGGTCGCGTTCGAGCACGGCGCCGGGACGACGGTGACGATGCGGCGGAGCCGCGGGCAGGCGCAGCGGTGACCGACCGGTGGGTGACCTTCGCCAGGCTGGGCGAGGCCGATCTGGTCCGGCTCGCGGGCGAGATCGATCTGGCCAACGCGCCGGAGATCGGCCGCGAGATCGTGCGCCGGACCGGCCGGGCCGCCGCCGTGGTGATCGACCTCACGGCCGTATCGTTCCTGGACAGCGCCGGTGTGCGGCTGCTCGACGCGCTGGTCGGCGACCTCGACGCGCAGAGCACGCCGGTCCGGCTGGTGGTGGGTGCGACCGGCGCCGCGCGGATGACGCTGCAGCTGTGCGCGTTCCGGGATGATCTCCTGGCCACCGACCTGGACCGGGCCGCGGCGGAGTTAGGCGGCTGAGCTTTACCCGCGGCGGAGAACCCATGTGAGCCCGTTATCTGAGCCGCGTACCCTGGTGCCCCATGAGCGTTAGTTCCGTCTTCCCGCAGCTCGAGCAGCTGCTGCCCAGGGTCAGCAAGCCGATCCAGTACGTGGGCGGCGAGCTCGGCGCCGTCGTCAAGGACTGGGACGCCACCACGGTGCGGTGGGCTCTGATGTATCCCGATGCGTACGAGGTCGGGCTGCCGAACCAGGGTGTGCAAATCCTGTACGAGGTGCTCAACGAGCAGCCCGACGTGCTGGCCGAGCGGACGTACGCGGTCTGGCCGGACCTCGAGGCGCTGATGAAGGAAGCCGGCGTCCCGCAGTTCACGGTCGACGCGCATCGCCCGGTGCACGCCTTCGACGTGCTGGGCCTCTCCTTCGCCACCGAGCTGGGCTACACCAACATGCTGTCGGCGCTCGACCTGGCGGGCATCCCACTGGAGTCCAAGGACCGCACGGTGGACCACCCGATCGTGCTCGCCGGCGGCCACGCCAGCTTCAACCCGGAGCCGATCGCCGACTTCATCGACGCCGCCGTGCTCGGCGACGGCGAGGAGGCGGTTCTTGAGATCACCGGCATCATCCGGGAGTGGAAGGCCGAGGGCTGCCCCGGCGGCCGCGACGAGCTGCTGCTGCGCCTGGCGCGCACCGAGAGCATCTACGTGCCGCGCTTCTATGACGTCGACTACCTGCCCGACGGCCGGATCCAGCGTGTCGTGCCCAACCGTCCGGACGTGCCGTTCCGGGTGCACAAGCGCACGACCATGGATCTCGACGCCTGGCCGTACCCGAAGAAGCCGCTGGTCCCGCTCGCCGAGACCGTCCACGAGCGGTATGCCGTGGAGATCTTCCGGGGTTGCACCCGGGGCTGCCGGTTCTGCCAGGCCGGCATGATCACCCGCCCGGTGCGGGAGCGCTCGATCACCACGGTCGGCCAGATGGTCAAGGAGGGCCTGGAGTTCTCCGGTTTCTCCGAGGTCGGCCTGCTCTCGCTGAGCAGCGCGGACCACTCCGAGATCGGCGACATGTGCTCCGGCCTGGCCGAGCAGTATGCCGACACCAACGTGTCGCTGTCGCTGCCCTCGACCCGGGTGGACGCCTTCAACATCGACCTGGCCCAGGAGTTGTCCCGCAACGGGCGGCGCACCGGCCTGACCTTCGCCCCCGAGGGTGGCTCCGAGCGGATCCGCAAGGTCATCAACAAGATGGTGACCGAGGAGGATCTGATCCGGACGGTCGTCACGGCATATTCGAACGGCTGGCGCAGCGTGAAGCTGTACTTCATGTGCGGCCTGCCCACCGAGACCGACGACGACGTGCTGCAGATCGGCCGGATGGCGCACGAGGTCATCAAGGCCGGGCGCATCGCCACCGGCACCAAGGACATCAAGTGCACGGTCTCCATCGGCGCGTTCGTGCCCAAGCCGCACACCCCGTTCCAGTGGGCGGCCATGGAGCGCCCGGAGGTCATCGACAACCGGCTCCGGATGCTCAAGCAGGAGATCAACAGCGACCGGTCGCTGGGCCGGGCCATCGGTTACCGCTACCACGACGGCGAGCCTTCGCTGATCGAGGGCCTGCTCTCGCGCGGTGACCGCCGGGTCGGTGCGGTGATCCGGCGAGCCTGGGACAAAGGCCAACGTTTCGACGGCTGGAGCGAGCACTTCTCGTACAGCCGCTGGGTCGAGGCCGCCGCCGAGACGCTGCCCGCCTTCGGGGTGGACCTGGACTGGTTCACCACCCGCGAGCGCGAGCAGCTCGAGGTGCTGCCCTGGGACCACCTGGACTCGGGCCTGGACAAGGACTGGCTCTGGAAGGACTGGCAGGACTCGACGACCGAGTTCGAGCAGGACGACTGCCGCTGGACCCCGTGCTTCGACTGCGGCGTCTGCCCGTCGATGGACACCGAGATCCAGATCGGCCCCACCGGCAAGAAGCTGCTCCCGCTGACGCCGACGAACGGCCTCCGCTCGCCCGCGCACACGCATTAGAAGGGCAAGAAGATCGCCAAGAACCAGCCCGTGGGTGGGCAAGCCCCGGTCGTGCAGCGCATCCGCCTTCGCTACGCGAAGCGCGGACCGCTGCGTTTCACCTCGCACCGGGACTTCGCCCGGGCCTTCGAGCGCGCGCTGCGCCGGGCCGCCGTGCCGATCGCCTACTCCCAGGGCTTCACCCCGCACCCCAAGATCTCGTACGCGAGTGCGGCGCCCACCGGTGTGGGCAGCGAGGCGGAATATCTGGAGATCGGGCTGCAGGCCGAGGTCGACCCGGCCGAGCTGCGCGCCGCGCTGGACGCCGCGCTCTCGCCCGGCATCGACATCCTCGACGCGGTGGTGGCCACCGAGGGCAGCCTCGCCGACCGGATCAACGCGTCCCGCTGGCTGGTGGAGCTGCCACAGGTCGAGCCGCAGGTCGCGGCCGACGCCGTCGCGGCGTTCCTGGCGGCCGAGGAGGTGCTGGTCGAGCGCATGACGAAGCAGGGCCGGCGGTCGTTCGACGCGCGGTCCGCAGTGACCGTCTTCGCTGTGACCAAGGAGTCTGGCGCACCTTCCGGGGCCGCGGCCGCACCGTGTGCGATAATCGACCTTGTCGTGCGGCAGGTGACTCCCGCCGTGCGACCCGATGACGTCCTTTCCGGCCTGCGTGTGGTGGCTGGCCTGGAGCCGCCGGTGCCCGCACGGGTTACCCGGCTGGCGCAGGGCACTCTCACGCCGCAGGGGGAGATCGTCGATCCGTTGGAAGCGGATCGCGAGGGCGCCACCATCGGAGGGCTCTGACCGTTCGGTCGGCGTCCACGTTGGCAGACTTCGGCAGCCCGTCCGACACGGTCGGGGCCGAAATACTTGCGGCGACCCTGCGTGGCAGCGCTTACCCGCGCCCGGGGCCGCCAGAACTGGAGAGCGCCCCATGCTCGATAACGAGCCACAGGGCGGTGAACGGGACGGAGTCACGACTCCTTCCGTCGATGCCGCCGAGAGCACCACTCCCGCGCGCCGTACGCGTGCCCCGAGACGTAAGGCGACGCCCGCTGCCGCACCGGCAGTGGACGCACCCGGCGTAGAGCCGGGCGCCGCCGACGAGGCGGCCGGCGCCGTCGACGCGGCGGTGGAGCAGGCCCCCGCGGCCCCGGTCCGCCGGCGTCGCAAGGCAGCCGCGCCCGCTGCCGCACCTGCGGCGGTCGAACCGGTCGCCGAGGACCCCGCCGTGGTGGCGGAGAGCCTGCCCACCGACGGTGAGCCGGTCGCGCCGGTGAAGGCCGTCCGCAGCCGCCGCAAGAAAGCGGTGCCACCTGCCGCGCCGGTCGAGCCGGTGGTGGAAGAGCCTGCCGCCGAGGAAGAGCCGGTTGTCGAAGAGCCGGTCGTCGAGGCCGTCGCCGCCGAGCCGGTCGTGGAGCCGGTCGTGGAGCCGGCCGCGCCGCTGATCGGCGTGCTGCCACTCGACGACGACCTGGTGGAGGAGACGCCGGCACCCCGCAGCAGGAGTCGTAGGGCCGCCTCCCTGCCGCCGGCGGTGCTGTTCATGCCGCCGGAGCCCGAGGCCGAGCCCGCGCCCCGCCGGGCCCGTCGTGGTGCCGTGGCGCCCGTCGCCGCGCCCGCCGACGAGATCATCGCCGACGAGCCGCCCGCCGAGGAGCCCGTCGAGCAGGAGGCCGCCGAGGCGCCGCGCCGGGTGACCCGCAGCCGTCGTCGCCGTGGTGCGGCCGCCGAGGAGCAGGCGGAGGTCACCGACGTCGTCGAGCCCGCGCTCGAGGAGGTCGACGAGACCGCCGACGACGTCGAGGACGGCGCCGAGGACGAGTTGGACGAGGACGGCAACAGCCGCCGTCGTCGCCGTCGCGGCCGTCGTGGCCGGGGTCGCGGCAAGGGCCCGCTGGACGAGGGCGACGACGCCGAGGCCGAGGCCGAGGGTGACGTGGAGACCAGCACCGAGGGTTCCGCGGACGCCGAGGCCGAGACCGAGGACGAGGAGGACGCCGAGGACGGCGACGGGGTCACCCGCCGCCGGCGCCGCCGGCGTCGCAAGGGTGCCGGCGACAACGAGACCGGCGGCATCGAGGACGGCGTGCACACCGTCGTCCGGGTCCGCGAGCCGCGCACCCGCGAGCGCTCCGACGAGGTCCAGGGCGTGTCCGGCTCGACCCGGCTGGAGGCCAAGCGCCAGCGCCGGCGGGACGGCCGCGAGCAGCGCCGCACCCGGCCGCCGATCCTGAGCGAGTCCGAGTTCCTGGCCCGCCGCGAGGCGGTCGACCGGGTCATGGTCGTGCGGCAGAAGCCCGACCGCACCCAGATCGCGGTGCTCGAGGACGGCGTCCTCGTGGAGCACTACGTCTCGCGCTCCACGTCCGGGACGATGGTCGGCAACGTCTACCTCGGCAAGGTGCAGAACGTGCTGCCGAGCATGGAGGCGGCCTTCGTCGACGTCGGCCGCGGCCGCAACGCCGTGCTCTACGCCGGCGAGGTCAACTGGGACGCCACCGGGCTGGAGGGCCGGGCCCGCTCGATCGAGCAGGCGCTGCGCTCCGGCGACTCGGTGCTGGTGCAGGTCACCAAGGACCCGATTGGGCACAAGGGCGCCCGGCTGAGCAGCCACATCGCGCTCTCCGGCCGGCACCTGGTCTACGTGCCGAACGGCAACGCCTCCGGGATCAGCCGCAAGCTGCCCGACAACGAGCGCAAGCGCCTGCGGGACGTGCTGAAGAAGCTGGTGCCGGACGGCGCCGGGGTCATCGTGCGGACGGCTGCCGAGGGTGCCAGCGAGGACGAGCTGGCCCGCGACGTCAAGCGGCTGCAGGCGCAGTGGGACGACATCCAGGCCCGGGCGGCCGAGGGGCACGCGCCGGCGGCGCTCTCCGAGGAGCCCGACCTGGTCATCCGGGTGGTCCGGGACCTGTTCAACGAGGACTTCCGCGAGGTGGTCATCCAGGGTGAGCAGGCCTACGGCGAGGTGGAGAGCTACCTCGAATCGGTCTCTCCCGAGCTGCTGGACAGGCTGCACCGCTACGTCGGGACGGCCGACATCTTCGCCGACAAGCGGATCGACGAGCAGATCCTCAAGGGCCTGGACCGCAAGGTCTTCCTGCCCTCGGGCGGTCACCTGGTCATCGACCGCACCGAGGCGATGACGGTGGTCGACGTCAACACCGGCAAGTACACCGGTGCGGGCGGCAACCTCGAGGAGACGGTCACCCGCAACAACCTGGAAGCGGCCGAGGAGATCGTCCGTCAGCTCCGGTTGCGCGACATCGGCGGCATCGTGGTGATCGACTTCATCGACATGGTGCTGGAGAACAACCGTGAGCTGGTGCTGCGCCGGCTGACCGAGTGCCTGGGCCGCGACCGGACCAAGCACCAGGTCACCGAGATCACCTCGCTGGGCCTGGTGCAGATGACCCGCAAGCGGATCGGCGCGGGCCTGCTGGAGGCGTTCACCGAGACCTGCGACCACTGCAAGGGCCGCGGTCTGATCATCCACACCGAGCCGGTGCCCGAGAAGCGGGTGCCGGGCGCGGCGACCCAGGTGAAGGCGGTCGCCGCGGCGGCCCGCACCGAGGCGCCGGTGCAGCAGCCGAGCACCAAGTCGCGCCGTCGGCGTGGCGGCGGCGAGCAGTCCTCGGCCGAGGTCGAGGCCGAGCCGGCCGTGGTGGAGGCCGCGCCGGCGGAAGCGGCTTCGGTGGAGGCTGCTCCAGTGCGGACGGCTGCCGTCGAGCCGGCCGTCCGCGACCGGACGACCGAGGACCCGGCCGCGGAAGTGGCGGGTCTGCCGGCCGGTCCGAGCGCCGGGTCGGGCATCGCCGCGCCGGCGGCGGGCTCGGGGATCGTGGCGCGTTCGGCGCCGGCGGCCGCGGCGGCCTCCGACGACGAGTACGACATCAGCGGCTACGACCTGTCCCGGTACGACTCCGGCACCAACGGCGCGGGCTATCCGGCCGAGCCGATGCGGCTGACCGGCTCGGACGACCCGGACGCGGCGGAGGACCCGGACGAGGTCGACGAGGACGGCGACGGCGAGGGCGAGGACGACGAGCCGGTGGGTGCCGGCGCGGGCGCCCGGCGTCGTTCGCGGCGCGGTGGCACCCGGCGGCGAACCCGCCCCTGAGTGGTGGCCGGGCGGCCTCGGCGGGGATCTCCCCGCTGGGCCGCCCGGCGCAGCCGCACTGAGCTATCTCGGCTACCCTCGTGCTGCCGTCCGGGGCCGACCTGCGAGGAGTGCCGATCTCGATGCGACGCCTGCTGTGCGCCACCGCCGTGAGCGGCGCCCTGCTGCTGCTCGGCGCCGGCTGCTCGTCCGACGACCAGGCCGGCACCACCGCGGCGCCGGCTCCGCTCGCCTCCGGCGCGTCCGCCCCGGCTGTCGGCGGCGCCACCACCAGCTCGGCCCCGGCTGCCGGGCCGGGCCCGGGTGATGTGGCCCTGGCGGGCAACAGCGACGCGATCTGCCAGCAGGCAGCGAAGACCGGCGCCGACGCGGCCGGGACCTTCGCCGAGGACCTGAAGCTGCGCATCGACGCCGAGTCGGCGCAGGACGCCGACCAGGTGGCCAAGGCCAAGGCCAAGACCACCCGGGACGTCGAGAACTACGCGTACGCGCTGACGGACATGTCGAAGCTGGCCTCGGAGCCCGCGCTCAAGGCGGCGCTGGCGGACATGGGCAAGCAGGTCGCGACGCTCAGGGGCGACGTGCTGAAGATGGACGCGGCCCTGCTCACGAAGCTGCGGGGCACCCTCGACAAGGCCTGCGGCAAGGGCTGATCGATCCCCGGTTTGGGTCCGGGGCGTGCGATGAAGTAGTCTTTCTAGCGGCGCATTTTCGTGCGCCTGTTCCGTGCGCGCTCCGGTTTCCTAGACGGGCGCGAGGATCTCAACATCCGCCAGCAGCTCAGTTCGCTGCGTAAGTCTCAGGGAGTCCGCGTCGATGTACGCGATCGTCAAGACCGGCGGCAAGCAGTACAAGGTTGCCGAGGGCGACGTGATCGAGGTCGAGAAGCTCGCGGGTGTGCCCGGCGACGCCCTGACCCTCGCCGCGGTGCTCCTCGTCGACGGTGACAACCTGGTGACCGATGCGGCCAAGCTTGCCAGCGTGACGGTGTCCGGCGAGATCGCCGAGCACACCAAGGGTCCGAAGATCCGGATCCACAAGTTCAAGAACAAGACCGGCTACCACAAGCGCCAGGGGCACCGTCAGCCGCTGACCCGCGTCAAGGTGACCGGCATCACGAGCGGGAAGTAGGGGCAGCCATGGCTCACAAAAAGGGTGCGTCCAGCTCCCGCAACGGCCGCGACTCCGCCGCCCAGCGGCTGGGCGTCAAGCGGTTCGGCGGCCAGCTGGTCAACGCGGGCGAGATCATCATCCGCCAGCGTGGCACGAAGTTCCACCCGGGAGAGCTCGTCGGCCGTGGCGGCGACGACACGCTGTTCGCGCTGGCCAAGGGCAATGTGCTCTTCGGCCACACGCGGGGTCGCAAGACCATCAGCATCGTGCCGGTCGCGGCGGAGTAAGCACCACGTCACAGCGGGCCGCGGACCTCTCGGGTCCGCGGCCCGCTGTTGTTTTCAGGTTTTTGAGTTTTTGAGCTAGGAGACGCAGTGGCAACGTTCGTCGACCGGGTCGTGCTGCACCTGCAGGCAGGTGACGGCGGACATGGCTGTGCCTCCGTCCGCAGGGAGAAGTTCAAACCGCTCGGCGGCCCGGACGGTGGCAACGGCGGGCACGGCGGCGGGGTCATCCTGGTCGTCGATCCGCAGCTGCACACCCTGCTGGACTTCCACTTCCACCCGCACGTCAAGGGGCCGAACGGCACCGGGGGCGCGGGTGCCCACCGCGACGGCGCCAACGGCAAGGACCTGGTCCTGATGGTGCCGGACGGCACAGTCGTGCAGACCCCCGACGGCGAGGTGCTGGCCGACCTGATCGGCGGGGGGACCACCTTCGAGGTGGCCCGCGGCGGGCGCGGCGGGCGCGGCAACGCCTCGCTGGCGAACGCCCGGCGCAAGGTCCCCGGCTTCGCGGAGCTGGGCGAGCCGGGCGACCAGCTCGACGTCGTGCTCGAGCTCAAGAGCGTCGCCGACGTCGGCCTGGTGGGTTTCCCGTCGGCGGGCAAGTCCTCGCTGATCGCGGTGATGTCCGCCGCCAAGCCCAAGATCGCCGACTATCCCTTCACCACGCTGGTGCCGAACCTGGGCGTCGTGCAGGCCGGCGAACACACCTTCACCGTCGCGGACGTTCCGGGCCTGATCCCGGGCGCGGCCACGGGCAAGGGGCTGGGGCTGGAGTTCCTGCGGCACATCGAGCGGACCTCGGTGCTGGTGCACGTGCTCGACTCCGCCGCGCCCGAGATCGAGCGGGACCCGCTCGCCGACCTGGACGCGATCGAGGCGGAGCTGGCCGCGTACGGCGGGCTCGAGGAGCGACCGCGGCTGGTCGTGCTCAACAAGATCGACATCCCGGACGGGCGCGACCTGGCCGAGATGGTGCGCCCCGAGCTGGAAGCCCGCGGCATGCCGGTCTACGAGGTCAGCGCGGTGACCCGCGAGGGCCTCAAGGAGCTGATGTACGCCCTGGCCGAGACCGTGGCGGGGCACCGGCTGGCGGCGCCCGCCCCCGAGGCGACCCGGACCGTGGTGCGGCCCCGCGCGGTCGACGAGAAGGGCTTCACCATCGAGGTGGACGGCGACGGCGTCTACGTCGTCCGGGGCCTCCAGGTCGAGCGCTGGGTCCGGCAGACGAACTTCGACAACGACGAGGCCATCGGCTTCCTCGGCGACCGGCTCGACCGCCTCGGCGTCGAGGCGGCGCTGGCCAAGCAGGGCGCCCAGGCCGGCAGCCCGGTCCGGATCGGCGATCGAGAGTTCGACTGGCAGCCGAACACGGCCGAGTACGTCTCCGGCCCGCGCGGCACCGACATCCGCCTGGAGGAGACCAACACCCGGGCGAGCGCGGCGGCCCGGCTGGCGGCCCGCAAGGCACGCCGGGTCCGCGGCGACGACGAACTGCTGCACATGGCCGAGGACGGGACGATCTCGTCGGTCTCGATGGCGTCGAAGCCCGTCCTGGTCGACCACGACGACGACGAGTAGGCCGTTCGCCGGGTCGCGGCCAGATCCCCGCAACCCGGCGGAAACGGACCACGCCTAGGGTGACCAGCGTGTTGATCGAATCGCGTGCCCCCTCCGACGCCGAACTGGCCGCCCTGGTGATCGCGCAGCAGCAGGAGCTGAGCGAGGCCGACGGCGGGCTCGATGGCGTCAGCTACCTGCCGCACGACGACGCCTCGTATCTGGTCGTCGTGCTGCACGGGCGGGCGGTGGCGTGCGGTGCGTGGCAGCCGCTGGAGCCCGGCGTGGCAGAGCTCAAGCGGATGTACGTGCGGCCGGCGTTCCGCGGCCGGGGCATCGCCCGGCAGCTGATCGTGGCGCTGGAGGAGGAGGCGCTGGCCGACGGCCGGCCGGTGCTGCGCCTGGAGACCGGCACCTACCTGCCGGCGGCGATCGGCCTGTACCGCTCGGCGGGCTACGTCCCGATCCCGGTCTTCGGCGAGTACGTCGGCAACCCGTTCAGCGTGTGCTTTGAGAAATCGCCCCCGGCACGAGTTTCCCGCCTCGCCGGGAGTCGAACTGCGTCGTGACCACGGGACCGGCATGATGGGCGGATGCCGAGCCTGACCCGCGCCGAGGCCAACGCCCGGGCCGCCACCGTCACCGTCACCGGATACGACATCGATCTCGATGTGACGGCCGAGGGTGACACCTTCCGGTCCCGGACGGTCCTGCGCTTCACCGCCGAGCCGGGCGCCACGACCTTCGTCGAGCTGGAGCCCGCCGAGCTGGTCTCGGCCACGCTCAACGGCGCGCCGGTGGACCCGGCCGCGCTCGCCGCCGAGCGGCTGGCCCTGACCGGCCTGGCGGGGCGGAACGAGCTGGTCGTCGAGGCCCTGATGAGGTATTCGAACACCGGCGAGGGGTTGCACCGCTTCACCGACCCCGCCGACGGCCGCGGCTACCTGTACGCCCATATGTTCCTCGACGGCGCCCGGCGGATCTTCCCCTGTTTCGACCAGCCCGACCTCAAGGCGTCGTTCACGCTGGCGGTGACCGCTCCCGACGGCTGGCTCGTCGCCGCGAACGGGGAGCCGGCCGGCGCCGCCGAGGGCGGGCGGTTCCGGTTCGCCCCCACCAAGCCGCTGTCGACGTACTTCGTCTCGCTGATCGCGGGGCCGTACCACGTGCGCACCGAGGAGCACGACGGCATCCCGCTGGCCCTCTACTGCCGGCAGGCGCTCGCCGAGCACCTCGACGAGCAGGCCGGTGAGATCTTCACGATCACGAGGCAGTGCCTGGACCGCTATCACGAGATCTTCGAGGTCCGGTATCCGTTCGGCCACTACCAGCAGGCCTTCGTCCCCGAGTTCAACTTCGGCGCGATGGAGAACCCCGGCCTGGTCGTCTTCCGCGACGAGTTCATCCACCGGTCCGCGGTCACCGACGGCGAGCGCGAGCAGCGGGCCACGGTCATCGCGCACGAGATGGCGCACCAGTGGTTCGGCGACCTGGTCACCATGGCCTGGTGGGACGACCTGTGGCTGAACGAGTCGTTCGCCGAATACCTGGGCACCCGGATCACCGCCGAGGCGACCACGTTCACCGAGACCTGGACGACGTTCGCGATGCACCGCAAGGCCTGGGGCATGCGGGCCGACCAGCGCCCGTCCACCCATCCGGTGGCGCCCACCGACGTCGACGACACCGCGCTCGCCCTGCTCAACTTCGACGGCATCTCGTACGCCAAGGGCGCGGCGGTGCTGCGCCAGCTCGTCGCCTGGGTCGGCGACGAAGCGTTCCTGGCCGGGCTCAACGAGCACTTCGCGGCCCACGCGTACGGCAACGCCACCCTCGCCGACCTGCTCGCCGCCGTCTCGAAGGCCTCCGGCCGGGACCTGACCGGCTGGGCCGACGTCTGGCTGCGCCGCGCCCAGGCCAACACCCTGCGCGCCGAGGTCGAGCGGGACGCCCAGGGCCGGTATGCGGCGGTCAGCCTGGTGCAGACCGCCCCGGCGGGCTATCCGACGCTGCGGCCTCACAAGATCGGGATCGGCCTCTACGACCGGGGCGCCGACGGGGTGGTGCTGCGGCGCCGGCTGCTGGAGGCGGACGTCGACCCGGCCGTGGACGGCGGCCGTACCCCGCTGCCCGAGTTGACCGGGGAGCCGGCCGCGGACCTGTTGCTGATCAACGACGGCGATCTCACGTACGCCAAGATCCGGCTGGACGACGCGTCGGCTGAGGCCGTACCCCTGATGTTGCCCCTGCTGGACGACTCGCTGGCCCGCGCGCTGCTCTGGGGAGCGACCATCGATGCCGTCGTGGACGGCGAGCGGCCGGTCGCGGAGCTGGTCACGCTGGTCCTGGCCGCGCTGCCGGTCGAGAGCGAGGTGGCGCTGGTCGAGGACGTCCTGCGGATGACCCGCACGCTGGTGGACCGCTATCCGGCCCCGGAGCTGCGGCCCGCGGCCCTGGAGATGCTCGCGCAGGCCAGCGACCGGCTGCTGACGGCGGCCGAGCCGGGCGGTTCCCGCCAGCTCGCCGGGGTACGCGGCCTGATCGGCGCGAGCGTCGACGTGGCGCGGCTGAGCGGCTGGCTGACGGGGCAGGACGTGCCGGCGGGCATGACCGTCGACGACGACCTGCGCTGGCTGATCCTGTACCGGCTGGTCGTGCTCGGCGCGGCGGGCCCGGAGGAGATCGAGGCGGCGCTGGCGGCGGACCTCAGCGCCACCGGCGAGCAGCAGGCGGCGCTCTGCCGGGCCGCGCTGCCGGACGCCGAGGCCAAGGCCCGGGCCTGGAATCTGATCATCAACGACATGTCGGCCTCGAACCGGATCCTGGAGGCCACCGCGCACGGCTTCTGGCAGCCGGAACAGCTCGCGCTGACCGCCGCGTACGTGCCGCGTTACTTCGCCGACATGCCGGAGATGCTGCGCCGGCGTACCGGAATGAGCGGGGAACGGGTGGCCGTCGCGGCGTACCCGTCGGTGGTCGTCGGCCCGCGGACCCGGGAGCTGGCCGCCGAGCTGCTGGCGACGCCGGAGCTCTCCTCGATCCTGCGCCGGGTGGTCATGGACGGCGATGACGACGTGCGGCGTGCCCTGGTCGCCCGGGGATAGCGGATTTCGCCCTTTGTCCCCCGATCGAGCCGTTAGCCTCGGCCTAACGGGGGTGTGCAGGTGGAGTGGTCCGAGGAGCTGTCCAGTGGTCTGCTGCAGGCCGCGCCGGACGCGATCCTGGTGTTGGATGAGGGGCACATCGTCCTGGTCAATGACCGTGCCGAGGAGGTTCTCGGCTGGCCTCGGGTCGAGCTGCTCGGTCAGCGTGGCGACGCGTTGCTGCTGCACGGCGACGGGGTTGCCACCCTGGCCGATCTGCGGCGCGAAGCCGACGAGCGGGGACCGGGCACCGGCCTGATGGGCATCGTGGCCCTGCGGATACGCCGGCGCGACGGCACGTCCTTCCCGGCGGAGGCCTCGCTGTCGCGGGTGCAGACGCCGCAGGCGCGCGTCACGGTCGCGGTCATCCGGGACGTGACCGAGCGCCATCGGCTGCAGGCCGAGGCCGAACGCCAGCGCGGCGAGGTGCAGGAGCACCGCAACCAGCGGCTGGAGGCCCTGGGGCAGCTCGCGGGCGGCATCGCGCACGACTTCAACAACATGCTCGGCGTGATCGTGAACTACGCCAACTTCGTGATCGAGGAGGCCGAGGCGCCGGCGCCGGACCTCAAGGCGATCGCCGACGACGCGCGGCAGGTCATCCGGGCCGGCCAGCGCGGCACCGACCTGACCCACCAGCTGCTCAAATTCGCCCGCCGGGAGGTCGTACGCCCGCGGGTGCTGGACCTCAACGAGGTCATCGCGGACAGCGAGGCGATGCTGCGCGGCGCGATCGGCGAGCACATCACCCTGATCACCCGGCCGGGCGAGATGCTGCCGCCGGTCACCTGCGATCCCGGTCAGATCGAGCAGCTCCTGGTCAGCCTCGCGGTGAACGCCCGCGACGCGATGCCGGACGGCGGCAACCTGGTGATCGACACCGCCTGTTCCCACCTGGCGGTGGGCGATCACCCCGACCTCGCGCCCGGTGACTACGTCCGGCTGCGGGTCTCCGACTCGGGGCAGGGAATGGCCCCGGAGGTCGTCGAGCGGGCCTTCGAGCCGTTCTTCACCACCAAGGCCAGCGGCGAGGGCACCGGACTGGGCCTGGCGACCGTCTACGGCATCGTCACGCAGGCCGGCGGCAGCGTCAGCCTGACCTCGGAGCCGGGCCTGGGTACGACCGTGACGGTGCTGCTGCCCGCCGGCGCGACGGAGGAGCCGGTCGCTCCCGCGCCCGAGCAGGTGGTCACCGCCGGGCACGGCGAGACGCTGCTGGTGGTCGAGGACGAGGCCGCGCTGCGCGACGTCGCGGGCCGGATCCTGTCGGGTGCGGGATACCACGTGCTGACGGCCGACGGCGGCGCCCAGGCCCTGGAACTCGCCGCCGGGCACGAGGGCATCATCGACCTGCTGGTCAGCGACGTGGTGATGCCCGGGATGCTGGGCAAGGAACTGGCCGAGCGGCTCGTCGACGCCCGCCCCGACACCCGGGTGCTGTACATGTCCGGCTACGCGCAGCCCGTGCTCGCCTCGCAGGGCACCCTGGATCCCGGCGTCGCGCTGCTGGAAAAACCGTTCACCGCCGCCGCCCTGCTCAGCGCCGTTCGGCGGCGCCTCGACGGCTGAGCTAACCCGCGGCGGAAAACCCATGCAAGTTCGTCATATGATCTAGGATGCGCCGGTGCAGAAGCGGCGGCGGATCGGGATCATGGGCGGCACGTTCGACCCGATCCACCATGGTCACCTGGTGGCGGCGAGCGAGGTGCAGAGCCGCTTCGAACTCGACGAGGTGGTCTTCGTGCCGACCGGGCAGCCCTGGCAGAAGGGCGCGGTCAGCCCGGCCGAGGACCGCTACCTGATGACGGTGATCGCGACCGCCTCCAACCCGCACTTCCAGGTCAGCCGGGCCGACGTGGACCGCGACGGTCCGACGTACACCGTCGACACCCTGCGCGACCTGAACGCGATCTTCGGTGCCACGGCCGACCTGTTCTTCATCACCGGCGCGGACGCGCTCGCCAAGATCCTTTCGTGGAAGGACGCGATCGAGATGCTCTCGCTGGCGCACTTCATCGGGGTCACCCGGCCGGGCTTCGAGCTCTCCGACGCGCACCTGCCGGCCGACACGGTGACGCTCGTCGAGGTGCCGGCGATGGCCATCTCGTCCAGCGCCTGCCGCGCCCGGGTGGCCGGGGGCGAGCCGGTCTGGTATCTCGTACCCGATGGTGTGGTGCAGTACATCGCAAAGCGGGGGCTTTATCGGGCCGAAGGTCCCGTTTAGTGCCATTCATCCGGGTAGAGATGTCATACCCGTATGAGAGGCTAGTAACTCTGTAACCGAACGAGGGGAGACCGGTGCCCGTCACCGAACGCGCCCGCGAGCTCGCGCTGACCGCCGCGCAGGCCGCGGCCGACAAGAAGGCCCAGGACATCGTCCTGATCGACGTCGCCGACCAGCTCTACATCACCGACGCGTTCGTCATCGCCTCGGCTGCCAACGAGCGCCAGGTCGGCTCGATCGTCGACGCCATCGAGGAAGCCCTGCTCAACATGCCCGAGAAGGCCAAGCCGATCCGCCGCGAGGGCGAGCGGCAGGGTCGCTGGGTCCTGCTCGACTACATCGACATCGTGATCCACATCCAGCACGCCGAGGAGCGCGAGTTCTACGCCCTCGACAAGCTCTGGAAGGACTGCCCGACCATCGAGTTCGTCGACCGCGACCTGGCCGAGGCGGACGCCTCCTCCGGCGCGGCATGACCACTCGGCTCATCGTCTGGCGGCACGGCAACACGGACTGGAACGCGGGCGGCCGCGTCCAGGGCCAGACCGACGTGCCGCTCAACGAGCTCGGCCGCCAGCAGGCCGTCGACGCCGCCGACCTGCTGGTCCGGCTGCGGCCCGCGGCGCTGGTCTCCAGCGACCTGTGCCGCGCCGCCGACACCGCCGCGGCGCTGGCCGCGCTGACCGGCCTCTCGGTGACCTACGACGAGCGGCTCCGCGAGCGCTCGTTCGGTCAGTGGGAAGGCCACGCCATGAAGAAGATCGCCCTGACCCGGCCGGTGGAATACGCCCGCTGGGTGGCCGGCGCCGACGTCATCGGCGGCGACGTGGAGACCCTCGACGACCTGGGCAAACGCGTCGCCGACGCGTTCCAGGCCGCGGCCGAGCAGGTCACGCCCGGCAGCACGGTCGTGGTCGCGACGCACGGCGCGGCGGCGCGCTCGGGCATCGCGCAGCTGCTCGGCTGGCCCCGTGAGCAGCTACGCACCCTGCGTGCCCTGCAAAACTGCCACTGGGCCGAGCTCACCCACGACGAAGACCGCGGCTGGCAGCTGGGCGCCTACAACGTGGGCTCCTTCACCGACCGCCCCGTCCCGCCGCCAGTTTGATCCCGTGTTGCGGGAACGCGAGGGCTAGCGGGTAGCGTCCAACCCACCATGACTATCCGACGCATCTGCCTGCCTCTGCTCGTCGCCCTGGCCCTCGCGGGCTGCGCCAACGGCGGCACCGGCGATTCCGCCGGTGCGCCCGCGGAGCTGCCCTCGTCGGCGCCCGCCGCCACCCCCGCGGTGCCGCCCTCCGCGGCGCCGACAGAGGAATCCGGCGCCACCAAGCCCCCGGCCGGCGGCGTCCAGACCCTCACCGGCACGATCACCGCCGGGGTCGAGCCCAACTGTCTGCTCCTCGAGGACCACCTGCTGATCATCAGCGATGCCAAGCTGCAGTCGACGGCCAAGGCGGGCGCCACCGTCACCGTCACCGGCCAGGCCGCGCAGGGCATGATGACCACCTGCCAGCAAGGCACGCCGTTCCTCGTCGCCACGTTGCGCGCAAACTAGCCAACCATCAGCTACGGTGCCCGCATGCCCGTCGCGGTCGTCACCGACTCCACCGCGTATCTGCCGTCCGAGCTGAGCGGGACGTACGACCTCACCGTCGTCCCGCTCACCGTCGTCATCAACGGCGACGAAGGCCTGGAGGGCTCGGAGATATCCCCGGCGGACGTGGCCCATGCGCTGAGCCAGCGGCGGGTCACCGTCAGCACCTCCCGGCCGGCGCCGGAGCAGTTCGTCGCCGCCTACCGCAAGCTGCTCGACGCCGGCGCGGAGGGCATCGTGTCCGTGCACCTGTCCTCGCAACTCTCCGGCACCTACGACGCGGCCGTCCTGGCCGCGGGCGAGATCGGACCGCAGGTCCAGGTCGTGGACACCGGCACCACCGCGATGGGTCTGGGCTTCGTGGCCCTGGCAGCCAGCACCCAGGCCCGGATGGGCGGCACCCTCGAATCGGTACGGCAGGCGGCGGTCGACCACTCCGCCCAGGTAAGCACCCTGTTCTACGTGGACACCCTGGAATTCCTGCGCCGCGGCGGCCGGATCGGCGCGGCGTCGGCGCTGCTGGGCACGGCACTGTCGGTCAAACCGATCCTGCACGTCGTCGACGGGTCGATCGTGGTCCGCGACAAGGTCCGCACCGCGGGGCGCGCCCTCGCCCGGCTGGTGGACCTGACGGTGGAAGCCTCCGGAGACGGCGCGGTGGACATCGCGGTGCACCACCTCGGCGCGGCGGACCGGGCGGCGGCCCTGGCGGACGCGGTGACGATCCGCCTCGGCGACCGGCTGCGTGACTGCTACATCACCGAGATCGGCGCTGTCGTCGCGGCACACGTGGGCCCTGGCGTGGCCGGCGTCGTCATCCACCGGCGCGGCTGAGCGTCCTGCGTCCGTCCTATCCGGGCCGCGTCTCTTGGTCCGGTCGTGTTGCCTTGCTCGGTCGTGTTTCCTTGCTCGGCCGTGATTGCTGTCCGGCCGTGATTGCTGTCCGGTCGTTGTTCTGCATAGCCGTGTTCTGTTCGGGCCCGCGTTCTTTGGCCGCGTCCTGGTCGGGTCAGCCGCCGCTGCTGCCGGCCTTGGGCCAGGATTCGCCGCGCCAGCGTGGGGGCGTCAGGGTCTGCTCGGTCAGCAGCGGCACGACCTCACACCATGGCCGGATCGTCTCGCCGATCTGCACCTCATCGGCCACCGGCAGTAGCGCCGGCCCGTCTTGCGGCCACAGCGCCCGGGTGCGGCCGTTCTCCGCGATCAGCAACTCGGCGGCGAGCGGCAACTGCTCGGCCTGGCGGGCGTACTCCCGTGCGGCGAGCAGAGCCTGCGCCCGCCGCACGCAGAGCTCGTATGGCGAGCCCGGCGTCGCCTCATACGGCACCGTGCGGCCGTCGGCGTCACTCACGTACGCCATCGGGGTGATCGCCCGCGGCGACGCCAGATAGACGGCCTCGGCCTGCGCGAACAGCACCGGCAGATGATCGCTGTGATCGGCGGTGACCAGCAACGTGCCCCGATCGGGCGCGAAGGCGACCGGCACGCCGCCGACCTGCCCGGCCAGCCCGGCCAGCCACCCGTCGAGCAGCAGATGCGAGGCCCAGTAGGCGTCCCCGTCGTCGACGAACTGCACCACGACCGGCTCGGTGGCCTCGCCGAGCAGGGTCGCCCCGGTCAGATTGGCCCGCGCGGCGGCGAACACCTCCTCGGCGTCGACCCCCCACCCGTTGTCGACGGACACGTAGGTCATCGTCTCGGGATGGTCGACCACGACGAACTCGGCCAGGAAGGGAAGGGCGGGCCGGCTCAGCGGCGCGGTGACGTCGGCGGGCGTGGTGACCCCCCGCAACACGGGCCGCAGCAGCGGACGGGCCGCATGCCAGTCGACCGGCAGACCCGGATCGCGCAGGAAGCCGGCGATGAACCGGTCGACCCGCCGCCGGCGCCCGCGAGGCCGTTGCGCGAACAGAGCGTCGAGCTGAAGCACGCTCGGAACGTCGTCACCGGCAAGAGTGAAACTTACGGAGAAAGTAGCCGAGTGATATCGCGCGTCGGCGAACCCGGCCCGGCGCAGCCGTCTGATGACCAGACTGGCCAGCCGCGCCCGGGCGACCCTGCGGAACAAGCCCACGCGCAGCTCCTCCTCGTTCTACCGGCCGCCGACCTTATCGCTTCGGATGTTCCGGACGGCGGGCGGTAACCGCTCTCGCATCCAGATCCTCGTCCTCGACGATGCCCGCCCGCAGCCCCGCGTCGCGGACGGCCGCGACGGCTGCCTCGGCCTGTGCTGCGGTGATCTCGGAGAGCAGCAGCCCACCGGGGGCGAGCCAGTCGGCGGCACCGGCGACAACCGCACGGAAGACGTCGAGGCCGTCGGCGCCGCCGTCCAGGGCGGTGCGAGGCTCGTGCAGGCGGGCCTCGGCGGGCAGCAGGGCGATGTGGTCGGTGGCGACGTAGGGAACGTTGGCGAGCAGGACGTCGATGTGGCCGCGGAGGGCCTCGGGCAGGGCGGCGAAGAGGTCGCCCTGGAAGACGTCACGGCCCAGGTTGTCGAGAGCGCAGGCGACGGCCACGGGGTCGCTGTCGGCGGCGAACAGGCGGATGGCCGGGACCTCGTGGCGGACGGCGAGGCCGAGCGCTCCGGAGCCGCAGCAGAGGTCGACAACGGTCTTGCCACCCGTCAGCGGGTCGGCGGCCCTTTCTCCGGCCGCTTTCTCCCGCAGCGGGTCGGTGGGCGCCGTGCGCAGTTCGGTGGATGCCGTATGTACCAACAGCTCGCTTCGGATCCGGGGCACGAAGACGCCGGGGCGCAGGCGGACCCGGACGCCACAGAAGTCGGCGAATCCAACGACCTGCTCCAACGGCTCGCCGCGCGCCCGGCGGTCGACGAGCCCGCTGAGATGCGCGGCATCGGTGGCGACCCCGCCGAGCACCGCGGCCTCATCCTCGGCGAAGACACAACCGGCGGCGCGCAGTCGCACGATCGCCCCGGCCAGATCGGTAGCTGTCACGACGCCATGTTTTAGCACAGCCGGGGAGGCGGGCGACGGGTTATCCACAGTCTGTTTTTGTCCACAGGGGGTGGGGCGGCGGGAGAGCTCCGGGGCCTACTTTCGGCCGGTGCGTGAGGCGAGGAACCCCGACGACGTGAGCGCCAGGCTGCGGATGGTCCTGGCAGCCAAACCCGTTCCGGTACGCGCTGAGCCGGCGTCCACGTCGGTCGGAGCGGCCTGTTCGGCTCCCGCGCGTCCTGCTGGGTCGCCTTGGGCCACGCCGCCGGGCCGGCTCTCTTCGCTGCCTCCTGCCGTGCCTGCTCCGCCAGCCGAGCCGGCTTTTACCTCCGGTCCGGCTGCTTCGGCTGGTTTTGTGGGCTCGGCGGCATCTCTTGCGGCATCTCTTGCCGTGTCGGCCACGCCTGCTTCTGCTTCCGCTTCGCCCGCTGCTTTCACTCAGCCGACCGGCGCCCTGGCGGCCATTCCGGATCCGTTCACCGAGACGTCTGGTCAGCGTCCGATCGCTACCCGCGCCGCCTCAACATCTTCGGCTCCGAGTTCCAGGGCTTCGTCACCCCACGCTGTCCCGCCGCCGGTGCCCTGGGCCGCCGCATTGCCCGGCGGCACCGATGGCATCGATCATGCTGGTGCGGCTGGTGCGGCTGGTGCGGCTGGTGCGGCTGGTGCGGCTGGTGCGGCTGGTGCGGCTGGTGCGGCTGGTGCGGCTGGTGCGGCTGCTGCCGGTGCCGCTGGTGCTGGTGCCGCTGGTGCTGGTGCTGGTGCTGGCTGGCTGGCGTCGGGTGGGCCGCCGCTCACCTGGGATGACCTGCTGCCCGGCTGGCCGGACGACGTGACGCTGGAGCCCGACGAGTTTCGCGATGCCGTCACGGCCGCGCCGTCTCCGCCGCCTGCCCCGGCTCCTGAGGACCTGGCCACGCGGCCGCCCTGGGCGCCCGCGACTGCCGCACAACGCCCCCTACGCCCGCCGGCCCTGTTCGCGCCCGCATCACCCGAAGACGACGAGGAGGACCCCACGGAATACGACGACCAGCGGCTCAGCGGTGCCGGTGCGTTCGACAGCGCTCCACGCTCCCGTTTCGGCGCCTTCGATCCCGGTCGCCGGGGCGTGCGGGCGCTGGCCGTGGTGGCGATCATCGTGGTGGTGATCGCGGCCGTGCTGGCCTGGCGGGCGCGCCCGCGCGTGGACCCGGTCGCCCCGCCGGGCATCGATCCCGCCGCCGCGGAGGCGTCCCTCACCGACGACGCGGCGACCGGCACCCCGGCTCTGCCCGGAGCCAAGCCGTCCGCGCCGGCCGCAGTCGTCGTCGCGGTCGGCGGCAAGGTCCGCAAGCCCGGCCTGGTCGAGCTACCGCCCGGTGCCAGGGTCGCCGACGCCCTGCAGGCGGCTGGGGGAGCCAACCCGGGAGTGGACGTTGCCCCACTCAACCTGGCCCGCAAGGTCACCGACGGCGAGCTCATCATGGTCGGCGTCACGCTCCCGCCCGGCGCCGCGCCGACAGCTCCCGCCGGCACCGCGGCACCCGGCCAGCCGGGCGCCGGCCCGATGAACCTCAACACGGCAACCCTCGCTGACCTGGACACCCTTCCCGGCGTGGGCCCGGTCCTGGCCCAGCGAATCCTGGAGGCCCGAGAGGCCCAGGGCGGCTTCAAGGCAGTCAGCGACCTCCGCAACGTGGAAGGCATCGGCACCTCCCGCTACGAACAACTCAAAGACCTGGTGACCGTGTGAATCCTCATCGGAAAGACGGCCCAACCAGACCCCGGCCCGCCGGCCCACCCGCATCGGCCTCAGGCCCTCCCGAGCCGTGCCCCGCGGCTCCAGGACCTGCGGTCTCCCGCCCTGGGAGATCCCGTGCGGCCGCCTCCGACGCTGTGGACTTCGGTCACGCGCACCGAGACCCGGTCCGCCCGAGGACTGTGGAGGAGCGGGCGCCCGACCTCCGGCTGGCCGGCTTCGCGGTCGCCCTGTGGCTCGCGGCGCTCGCATCGCTCTATCTGTCCGTGGGCTCCGGCCTGATCCTCGGTGGCACGGCGCTGGTCGCAGCGGCAGGTGCAGCTCTGATCCGCCGCGCACCGCGTGCCGCGACGCAGCCACACCCGCGACGCGGACGCTTGGGTTCCTCCGCTGCCGGAGCTGCCGGAGCTGCCGGCCCCGCCGGCCCCGCCGGGGTCGCCGGGGTCGCCGGGGCTGCCGGGGCTGCCGGGGCTGCCAGGGCCGCTGGCGGGGGTGCCGCTGGCGGTGCTGCCGTTGGGGCTGCCGGGGACGCCGGAGCTGCCGCTGGGGCCGTGCGATGGCTGGTGGCCGCGGCTTTGCTCGGCGCCGGCTGCGGCGCGACGGCCACGGCGGCACGGGTCAGCGTTCGGGATGCCGGGCCGCTTGTCGCCCTTGTCGGCGCCGGCGCCACTGTACGAGTCGATCTTGTGGTTCGGGATGATCCGCGAGCCCTGCGGGGGTCGCCGGGCTTGCCGCCCACCTACCTCGTCGCTGTCGATCTGACCGCTGTCTATGCCGAGGGCGAGCCTCGGTTGCGGCTCTCCGCGCGGGCGCTCGTCCTCGGCTCGGATCCGGCCTGGCGTTCGCTGCTGCCCGGTCAGCGCGCCTCGGCGACCGGCCGCCTGCTCGCCCCGCGCGGTGGAGACCTGCGGGCCGCCGTCGTCTCGGTGCGGGACCCACCCCGGTTGCACGGGCGGTCCTCGTGGGCTCAGCGTGCCGCCGGTGCGCTGCGTGCCGGCCTGCAACGCGCCTGCGCGCCGCTGCCCGACGATGTCGGTGGGTTGCTGCCCGGGCTGGTCGTCGGTGACACCAGCCGGCTTGACGAGGCGGTCGAGGAGGACTTCCGGACCACCGGCATGACGCACTTGAACGCCGTCAGCGGGGCCAACGTGGCGATCATCCTGGGCGTTGTGCTGTTCGCGGTGCGGTGGACCCGGGCCGGGCCGCTGCTCACCGCCGCTGTCTGCACGGTCGCCCTGGCCGGTTTCGTCATCCTCGCACGGCCGTCGCCGAGCGTCGTGCGGGCTGCCGCGATGGGGGCGATCGGGCTGATCGGGCTCGCTGCGGGGCGGCACCGTGCCGCGCTGCCAGCCCTGGCCGCAGGGGTCGCGGTGCTGATCGTCGTCGATCCGGAACTCGCCGGTGACCTCGGCTTCGCGCTGTCTGTGCTGGCCACCGGGGGACTGTTGCTGCTCGCGCCGAAGTGGCGTGACGCTTTGCGGCGCAAGGGGTGGCCCGTCGTAGCCGCCGAGGCGCTGGCAGTGCCCGCCGCCGCTCAGGTCGCGTGTGGTCCCGTCGTCGCCGGGATCTCGGGCTCGGTCAGCCTGGTCGCCGTGCCCGCGAACTTGCTGGTCGTGCCCGCGATCGCGCCCGCCACTCTGTTCGGTGTCTCCGCCGCTGTGCTGTCGCCTGTCTGGCCGGTCGGGGCGGAGTTCGCCGCCTGGCTGGGGCAGTGGCCGGCCCGGTGGCTGGTGCTGGTCGCGACGTACGGTGCCCGGGTGCCCGCCGGCGCGCTGCCGTGGCCGGGCGGGGTGTCGGGCGCGTTGTTGCTCGCCGTCGTCACGGTCGCGCTGCTCATCGCCGTTCGACGGCCGCTGGTACGGCGACTCGTGGCGGTCGTCTCGCTTGGCGCCATGCTGGGCACTCTGCCTGTACGGCTGGTCGCTTCCGGGTGGCCGCCGTCGCACTGGCTGATCGTCACGTGCGCCGTCGGGCAGGGCGATGCGGTGGTGCTGCCGGCCGGGGCAGGGCGTGCGGTGGTCGTCGACGCCGGTCCGGAGCCGGCCTCGGTCGACCACTGCCTGCGCCGGCTCGGGATTCGGCAGGTTGTGCTCTTCGTCGTCAGCCACTTCCACGTCGATCACATCGGTGGGGTCGCCGGTGTCTTCCGCGACCGGTCCGTGCTGGGCGTGATCACGCCGAACTGGCCCGAGCCGCCGGGTGGGCGCGCCGCCGTCGCCGCTCAGGCGGCCAGGGCCGGGGTGCCGATGGTCGCGGTGGGGCCGGGGTGGTCCTACGCGGTCGGCGGGCTGGCGCTGACCGTGCTCGGGCCGTACGAGCCGATGCGCGGGACCAACTCCGATCCGAACAACAACTCGCTCGTCCTGCGCGCCCGGGTGGACGGCCGCACCCTGTTGCTGCCCGGTGATGCCGAGACCGAGGAACAGCAGGAACTGCTCAACCACCTCGGACCTCCGGCGGTGCGCGCGGACGTGCTCAAGGTGGCGCACCACGGTTCGGCGTACCAGTTGCCGGAGTTTCTCGATGCCGTCGATCCCGCCGTGGCGCTTGTGTCGGTCGGGGCCGGCAACGACTACGGGCACCCGAACGCCGCCCTGCTCGCGCGGCTGAGCCGGGGCGGGTCGCGGGTGCTGCGTACCGATCAGGGCGGGGATCTCGCGGCGGTCAGCACCGGCTCTGGCCTCGCGGTCGTGGCCCGCGGCGACCCACCGCCGTGAGCTGTCACGTCCGGCGGCGCTGGTTCGTGGCTGTCACGTCCGGCGACGCCGGCTCGTCCTGACGATGACGACAGGCGCTCGTCCTGATGACGACGGGCGCTCGTCCTCATGACGACAAGGCAAGGAGAACGAGCATGAAGGTCGCAGTGGCCGGGGGTACGGGTCTGACCGGCCGTCACGTCATCGAGGCGCTGTCCGCGGCGGGTCACGAGTCGGTGGTGCTGGCCCGGTCCGCCGGTGTCGACCTGGTGACCGGCGCCGGGCTCGACGCGGCGCTCTCCGGGGTTGACGCCACGATCGATGTGAGCAACGTGACGACGGTGAGGCGGGCAGCGGCGGTCGGCTTCTTCGAACGGGCCGGACGACAGTTGCTCGGCGCCGCCGCCCGGGCCGGGGTGCGCCATCACGTCGCGCTGTCCATCGTGGGCATCGATCGGGTGAGCACCGGCTACTACGAGGGCAAGCTGCGCCAGGAGGAGATTGTCCGGGACGGCGCTGTGCCGTGGACGGTGCTGCGGGCGACCCAGTTCCACGAGTTCGCCGAGCAGATCCTGGAGCGGCTGCCCGGGCCGGTCGCGGTGGTGCCCCGCCTGAAGGTACAGCCTGTCGCCGTACGGGAGGTTGCCGAGACGCTCGTGGCGATCGCCGCCGGTGAACCGCTGAAGGCCGCGCCCGATCTCGCCGGGCCGCGGGTCGAGTCGCTGGCGGACATGGCCCGCCGGCTCGTCCGCACCGGCACGGTCCGCAGGCGTCCCGTCCTGCCGCTCTGGCTGCCCGGACCCATGGCGCACGGCGGACTGCTGCCCACCGGACCGGGTCCGCGGGGCACGCAGACCTTCGAGCAGTGGCTGCAAGGGCGGCGCCGATGATGGTTCGCGCCGCGTTCACTCCTCGGCGCCGCGCCGGACAAGACCCGCGACACGCCCGGATTAGGTCGACTGTGTGGTTCGACCCTGGGCGATCGGTTCGGATGTGGGTCGGATCACCTTCACCGGGCAAGTCAGACATTCAGCCTGATCGAGAACCTTTACGACTGCGATGGCATGGCGGTTCACCGATATGTCTGCTTTCGCGTTCAGTGGTCAGTGGCCTGTGCGCAGGAGTGAGTGGTGCGGATGCGTCAGACCTTCATGCGAAGATTTCGGTCGTGACCATCGCGCCTCCCACACCGTTGCTGCTCGTCCAAGGCGACGAGGAGTTGCTCGCTGCCCGGGCGATCAGCGCAGCGGTCGCCGCGGCGCGGGCCGACGAGCCGGGCGCCGACGTGCGCGAATACGAGGCCGGTGCGCTCAGTGCCGGCGAGGTCGCCGAGATGCTCAGCCCGTCGCTGTTCGGCGGGCGCCGCGTGCTGGTGGTCCGCAGCGGCCAGGACGCGCGCAAAGACCTGGTCACGGCGTTGCTGTCCTATGCGAAGAATCCCGATCCCGACGTCTCGCTGATCGTCGCCCACGTGGGTGGCGCCAAGGGCAAGGCGTTCGCCGACGGGCTGCGGGCCGCCGGCGCGACCGTCGTGCCGGTCGCCAAGCTCAAGGGTGACCGTGAGCGGACCGCGTTCGTGCGGGACGAGTTCCGGCGCAACGGCGGTCGCTGCGACGAGGCGGCGGCGGCTGCGCTGCTCGCGGCCGTGGGCAACGACCTGCGGGAGATCGCCGCGGCCTGTTCGCAACTGCTCGCCGACACCGACGGCAAGATCAGCGCGGCTGTCGTGGCCCGCTATTACAAGGGCCGGGCCGAGGTCAGCGGCTTCGCGGTCGCTGACGCGGCCATGGTCGGCGATGTCCCGGCCGCGCTCGAGGCGCTGCGCTGGGCGCTGCACGTGGGCGTCGACCCGGTGCCGATCGCGGACGCGATCGCCGACGGCGTGCGCATGGTCGCCCGGGTCGCGTCGGCCGGCCGTGGCAATCCGTACCAGATGGCCAGCTCGCTCGGCATGCCGGCGTGGAAGATCCAGAAGGCTCAGGAGCGCAGCCGGGGCTGGACCCCGGAGGGTCTGGTCGACGCGATGCGCGCGGCGGCCGACTGCAATGCCGCGGTCAAGGGCGGCGCGGAGGACCGGGGGTATGCCCTGGAGCGGGCCGTCTTCGCCGTCGCGGCCGCCCGCAACTCGGGCGGCGCCCGGTGACCAGGTCGCGCCGGGCCGGTCTGTCCCGCGACGAGGCCCGCCAGCAGCCGCTGTACGCCCGCATGCTCGGCCTGCAATATCTCGCGCCGGGCGGCTTCCTCTGCTTCGTGTTCCTGGAGGGCGCGGTCGCGCTGGGCATCTTGCTGGCGCTCGCCGAGCTGGTCAGCTGGTGGGGCGTGCTGGTGCTGCCGGCGATGGTCGCGGTCATGGTCAAGCTCAACGATGTGGTCGCCGGGTCGCTGATCCGTCCTGCGGCCGCCGCCCGGCCGCCGTCGGCTGTCACGGTTCGCGCGGCCCCGCCCGGGTCGCCGGGGGCCGAGACGGTGCGCCTGTCGGCCGTGACGATCGCGCAGGTCAATGCGGCGGGCGCGGCGGGCGCGGCGGGCGCGGCGGGCGCGGCGTCCCCGGCGTCCCCGGCGTCCCCGGCGTCTCCGGTGGGCGCGGCTCCGGCGCTGCGTCCGGCGGCGCTTCGGCGTGCCGTGGCCGGCACGGCTCCGGGCGCCCGCGACGAGGAACGCTGGTACCCGCCGGCGATGGACGCGAGCGCGCTGAACGGCCCGCCGGTGACCCGGCAGTGGACCGAGGATCTGGACGACAGCCAGCAGCGGGCGCGGCAGTCGGCGGCCCGCCGCTACGACTAGCCCTGTCGATCAGGGGCGGCGGGCCGCTGGGCCCGTCACTGTGGGCAGGCCTGGGCTGCGCATTGGATCCGGACGAACGCCGTGGCTCGGATCCGAACGAACGCCGCACCCCGGATCCGGAGAAACACCGCGGCCCTCCGAGAACGCCGCGGCCCTCCGAGAACGCCGCGACCCGGTTCCGGAGACAACTCAGGCACCGCAGAACCCGGAGGTTCGGCGGTGCCTGGAGGTGCGTTCTGAACCAGCCTGCGGTCAGGCAGACAGCGAGGCGATCCGCTTGGCGATGGCCGACTTGCGGTTCGCCGCCTGGTTCTTGTGGATGACACCCTTGCTCGCGGCCTTGTCGAGCTGGCGCGAGGCGTCACGAAGCAGGGCGGTCGCCGTGTCACTGTTGCCGGCGGCGCTCGCCTCGTTCAGCTTGCGGATCACCGTCTTCAGTGACGACTTGACCGACTTGTTGCGCAGCCGGGCCTTCTCGTTCTGCCGGTTGCGCTTGATCTGGGACTTGATGTTCGCCACGCGACAGCCTTGTCCTGACTAGTTCGGATGATGTACTCGGACGGTGGCGACACAGCAGGAAGCAACGTCACCACACGCGACGAACTAATGTATCAGGCCCGGTTCGCGCCACCCAAATCGCTCGACCGATCGGCCTGCGGGAACCCGGGCTGCGGCTCACTCCGATGGCGTCCAGCCGCGGCGCTCGGCCAGCCATGCGAGCGCCTGCTCGCCGCTGAACCGCTGATGCTGCCGGCTGTGCGGCGAGGCGCTGCTGGGTCCCCGGGCCGCCGAGGCCAGCCAGTATCCGCCGATTGCGGCCAGCGCCCCGTCCACCCCGTCGTCCGGCGCCTGCCACGGTTGCAGCGCGGCATCCGCGTCCAGCCCGCTGGCATACGCCGTGACCAGCAATGTCACCGTGTCGAACCACGGCTCGCCCAGGCACGGCCAGGCCCAGTCGCAGAGCCACGCTCCGCCGTACCCGTCCAGCAGAACGTTGTCCACCCGCAGATCGCCGTGCAGCATGCCGGGCCCGGTCACCAGCTCCGGCAGCCCGCGCTCCAGCGCGGCCAGCTCGCCCAGCCGGCCCGGCACCCAGGCCGGCGCCGGCGGCAGCGCCGCGCGTCCCGCCGCGATCTCGGACCACCACGACAGTTCGTCACGCACGATGTCGCCGAGCCGCGGCAGGCCCAGCGCGAGCAGTTCGGCGCCCGGCCTGCTCAGTGCCACCGCCGACGTCCGCCAAGCCGTCAGCGCCGCGCTCAGGTGGCCGGGCGCCCATGGCAGCGCGGGCACGTGCCCCGGAATCGCCTCCAGGCACAGCACGAAGTGCCCCTCCGCCACGAGGGTCCACCGCGGCCGGGCGGCCGGAACCGCCGCCGGCAGGGCCGCTGTGATGGCCGCCTCACGGGCGTACCAGTCGGCGATCGGTTCGGTGAGCGCCGCGGCCTTGACGAAGGCGCGCTCCCCGGTCGCCGTCGTGAGCACGGCCGCGAAAGCCCTGGTGAAACCGCCGCCCGCGCTGGCCGCGGCCAGCACCGGCGCGCCGAGGCGCGAGCTGATCGCATCCCGCAAGGCGGCGGGCAGATCACCCCAATCCGGGCGTACGGCCGTAGCGCCGTAGGCGACCTCAGGCAAAGTGACGGCGCGCATGCCTCCCATCCTGCCTCCCGTTTTTTGTCGTACCCGGCTGGCACGCTGTGCCCATGAGAACGGACGACTTCTGGGCGGTCATCGACCGGGCTACCGCCGACCGGCCGGGCTCGCCCGCCGAGGTGGCGAGGCGGGCCACCGCCGAGCTGGTCGGGCAGGCCCCCGACGAGATCGTGGCGTGGGGCCGCCACCTCGACAAGGTGCTGGCCGCCTCCGGTAAGGAAGACCTCTGGGCCGCGGCCTATCTGATAAACGGCGGCTGCGCCGAGGACGGCTTCGACAACTTCCGCGGCTGGCTGATCGCCAACGGCCGAGACGTCGTGGCCCGTGCGGTCCGCGATCCGGATTCGCTGGTCGATCTGCCGTCGGTGCGGGCCGCGGCGTCGACGGGCGCGGTGTTCGAGGCCGAGGAGGTGCTGACCATCGCGGAGGAGGCCCATCGGCAGGCCACCGGCGATGAGCTGCCGCCGAGGGAAATACCGAGGACCCGCCCGGACCCGGCGATGCTGTGGGATTTCGACGACGAGGACGAGATGCGTAAGCGGCTGCCTCGGCTGTCCGCCCTGTTCCTCGAGCCGCCGGACTGAGCTGCGGTTTCCGCCGTGCTGAGCTGCGGTTTCCGCCGTGCTGAGCCGTGGTTTCCGGCGGGCTGAGCTGCGGTATCCGCCGGGCTGAGCCGTGGTTCCCGCCGGGCTGAGCTGCGGTTTCCGGCCGGCGGGCGCGCTGCCCAGGGGACGGGAAACGGGTGGAGAAGGGTGGGTTCGGCATGCGCAGACTCGGGCCTATGAGCGTTCATCAGCAGGAGACGGTTCCGGTCGGCCAGCCGGGGCAGCGACTATCGGTGCGCGGCACGGTCGCTGCGGTGAGCTGCAACGATGTGTACTCGTTCACCAAGCCGGTCCGCGACGAGATCGTGCTGATCGCCGGGCTCGGCGTGGCCGGAGACGTGCACGCCGGGGTCACGGTCAGGCACCGCAGCCGGGTGGCCGCGGACCCGGACCAGCCCAACCTCCGCCAGGTGCACCTGATCCGCAGCGAGCTGCACGACGAGCTGAGCGAGGCCGGCTACGAGGTCCCGCCCGGCGGGCTGGGGGAGAACGTCACGACGAGCGGCATCGACCTGCTCGCCCTGCCGGTGGGCACGGTTCTGCGCTTCGGTCCGGCTCCGGCGGCCGCAGGTGCTGCCTGTTCTGCGCCCGGGCGGGCCGCGGGTCCCTCGCCGGCCGGATCCGTGACGGCAGGGTCCGTGACGGCAGGGTCCGTGACGGCAGGTCCGGCTGACGGCGCCGCCGCTGTCGTCGCCGTCGCCGCGCATGCCACCCTCGACCACTCCACCGCCACCGCCGTCGCCGCGCTCGCCGCGCGCCTGGCGTCCGAGCAGTCCGCCGGCGCGCCGACGGGGGAGTCCCGCGACTTTCGTCCGGCGATTGTCGTCACCGGGCTGCGCAATCCCTGTCAGCAGATCAACCGCTACCGTCCGGGCCTGCTCAAACGTGTCCTGGTCCGGGAAGACGACGGCTCGGTCAGCCGCCGGGCGGGCGTCATGGCGGTGGTCCTGCGGGGTGGTCCGATCCGGCCCGGTACCGAGATCCATGTCGAGCTTCCGGGCCTGCCACATCTGCCGCTGGACCGGGTGTGATCCGGGCTCCCCGTGCGGCGTGGGACGATAGACGCTGCCGGTGCTTCCATCGGCAGCCAGCCCGCTTGTAGAGAACGGACGATCGTGCCTGGACCGCTCGACCCCGGCGTGAACATCATCGGAGCGACCGATCCTGGTCGTATCCGCAACTTCTGCATCATCGCGCACATCGACCACGGGAAGTCGACCCTGGCCGACCGGATGCTGCAGATCACCGGCGTGGTCGACCCGCGGCAGATGCGCGCCCAGTATCTCGACCGGATGGACATCGAGCGCGAGCGCGGCATCACGATCAAGAGCCAGGCCGTGCGCATGCCCTGGGTCGTCCGCGAGGGCGACCGCGTGGGCGACACCGCTGTCCTCAACATGATCGACACGCCGGGTCACGTCGACTTCACCTATGAGGTCTCCCGCAGTCTCGCCGCCTGTGAGGGCGCGGTTCTTCTCGTCGACGCGGCGCAGGGCATCGAGGCGCAGACCCTCGCCAACCTGTACCTGGCGATGGAGAACGACCTGCACATCATCCCGGTGCTCAACAAGATCGACCTGCCGGCCGCGCAGCCGGAGAAGTACGCCGAGGAGCTGGCCAAGCTCATCGGCTGCGAGCCCGAGGACGTCCTGCGGGTCTCCGGCAAGACCGGTGTCGGCGTCGCGCATCTGCTCGACGAGGTCGTCCGCCAGTTCCAGCCCCCGGTCGGCCAGGCCGATGACCCGGCCCGCGCGATGATCTTCGACTCGGTGTACGACGCCTACCGGGGTGTCGTCACGTACGTCCGGGTCATCGACGGCCGGATCCAGGCTCGTGACCGGATCAAGATGATGTCCACCGGCACCGTGCACGAGCTGCTGGAGATCGGTGTCGTCTCGCCCGAGATGGAGAAGGCCGGCGCGCTCGGCGTGGGCGAGGTCGGCTACCTGATCACCGGCGTGAAGGACGTCCGCCAGTCCCGGGTCGGTGACACCGTCACCAACAACAACCGGCCGGCCTCGAAGGCGCTCGGCGGTTACTCCGACCCGAAGCCGATGGTCTACTCCGGCCTGTATCCGATCGACGGCTCGGACTACCCGGCGCTGCGCGACGCCCTCGACAAGTTGCAGCTCAACGACGCCTCGCTCACCTACGAGCCGGAGACGAGCACCGCGCTCGGGTTCGGCTTCCGGTGTGGCTTCCTCGGGCTGCTGCACCTCGAGATCATCGGCGAGCGGCTCGAGCGCGAGTTCAACCTCGATCTGATCTCCACCGCCCCGAACGTCGTCTACCGGGTCTTCACCGAGGACGCGGCCGAGTTCGTCGTCACCAACCCGAGCGAGTTCCCGGACGGCAAGATCGCCGAGATCCACGAGCCCGTGGTCAAGGCGACGGTCCTGGTTCCCAACGAATACGTCGGCGCGGTCATGGAGCTCTGCCAGAGCCGGCGCGGCCAGCTTCTGGGCATGGAATACCTGTCCACCGAACGGGTGGAGTTGCGCTACACCCTGCCGCTGGGCGAGATCATCTTCGATTTCTTCGACCAGCTGAAGTCGAAGACCAAGGGCTACGCGTCGCTGGACTACGAGCCCTCGGGCGAGCAGGCGGCCGAGTTGGTCAAGGTCGACATCCTGCTGCACGGCGAGCCGGTGGACGCGTTCAGCGCGATCGTGCACAAGGACAAGGCCTACAACTACGGCGTCACCATCGCCGCCAAGCTGCAGAAACTCATCCCGCGGCAGCAGTTCGAGGTGCCCATCCAGGCCGCCATCGGCAGCCGGATCATCGCCCGCGAGACGATTCGCGCGATCCGCAAGGACGTGCTGGCCAAGTGCTACGGCGGTGACATCAGCCGCAAGCGCAAGCTGCTCGAGAAGCAGAAGGAAGGCAAGAAGCGGATGAAGATGGTCGGCCGCGTGGAGGTGCCTCAGGAGGCCTTCATCGCCGCACTGTCGACATCAGACTCGGTCGACGTCAAGTCTTCCAAGAAATAGGGCGGTTTGGTTTTCGGATCAGTCGGGAACTCTGGGGTCCAGACGAACGCAACAATTGTTCTACCCCCGAGGAGACTCCCCATGACTGTCACCGGCATCATCACCGCGCTCATCGTCGGCCTGATCATCGGCGCCCTGGGCCGCCTGGTCGTACCCGGCAAGCAGAACATCCCGATCTGGCTGACCATGGTCATCGGTGTCGTGGCCGCCCTGCTCGGCACGGTCATCGCCCAGGCCTTCGGCGTGGCCTCGACCGGCGGCATCGACTGGATCGAGCTGCTGTTCCAGGTCCTGCTCGCCGCCGTGGGCGTGGCGCTGGTCGTCGGCATCGGCGGCCGTCGAGGCGTCACCCGCTGAACCGGGGTCGGCTAACGGCCGATCCGATCTGATCCACCGAAACGCCGGTCCTCAGGGACCGGCGTTTCTGCTTGTCAGCCGGGCGGTGGCGGAGGGTTTGCCGGCGCAGGCGGGTGGCGGGGAGGCTTGTCAGCCGGGCGGTTGGCGGAGGGCTTGTCGGCGCAGGCGGGTGGCGGGGAGGCTTGTCAGCCGGGCGGTGGCGGAAGGGGCCAGGTGGGTGGGCGCTCCCGTGAAACCAGCCCGACCGAGCGGCTCAGTATCGGAACTTGTGCTGGGCGCTCCGGCGGTTTACCCACGCCGGGAGTTCGTCCACGTGCTCCAGGTGTGGCACCTGCTCCACCGAATCCTGGGACTGTGGCACGTGGCGCATCGTCACCACATACCCCTGGACCAGTCTGTCCTCGCGCAGGTCGCGGTAGGTGGCCTCGACCATCACCTGGCTCTCGTCAGCCCGCTGCAGCGAGCAATAGACCACCCCGTCGCCCTCGTCGCGCAGGGCGCGGCGGATCTGGCTGCGGTCGTCCGGGTGGACCAGGTCGTGCAGGGTTGCGAACGGCGGGAGCTCCTTCGCGCCGATCAGTTCGTGCAGGGCCGGACTCGCGTACCGGATCTGCTGGTCGTCGTCGATGACCAGCATGATGTCCGCGGTGTTGCGGATCACCGCGCGCAGGTACAGGTCGCTGTCGCGGCGGCCGACCGCCTCCACCAGCGAGATCCGGTCCAGGGCCAGCGCCGCCTGGCCGGCCAGCACTTCCAGGGCGTCGCGGCTCGCCGTGAGCATGTCCTTGCGGCCCGCCAGCACCAGGGCGCCGCCGTTCGGGCGGGCCACCGCCAGCGGTTCCAGCCACAGTGGGCAGACCAGCGTGCCGTCGCCGGTGCCCGCGTCGTTCTTCTTGTCGTTTTTCACCTTGTCGTCCAGCCACCAGCTGCGGGGGCGCGGGCTCGTCGCCGCGGCCGGGAGGGCCTGCAGGGTGAGCTGGCGGTCGTCGGTGGCGAAGACGATGCGCTGCACGTCGTGCGGTGGCAGCAGTTGGGTCACCGCCGACCGCACAGCCTCGTCCACCGCCGCCTCGTCGGCCGCCGCGACCAGCGCCGCGCTGGCCTCGCGGAGCACCCGCTCGCGGGTGAGCGCCTGGCCGTTCTGGGCGACGGAGTCGGTGAGCCTGGTGCAGGCCAGTACGACCGTCAGCAGGCCCGCGGTCCCGATCACCACCCCGTCCTGGACGGGGCCCTGAGCCGCCTCGATGAGCAGCACCAGCGGGGGTGTGGCCACGGAGAGCCCGAGCAGCGTCGCCCAGCGGCCCTGCCACGGCATCGGGCGGGTCGGCATCGGGGCGGTCAGCCGGGCCATCGACGGGTGCAGGCCCGCCGCGCCCCAGGCCAGGTAGAGAACGACGAAGCCGGACTCGGCCCAGGCGCCCGGCGCCAGCGGGTAGGCGATGCTGCTCGCCAGCAGGCCCAGCGCGCCGACGCCCAGCAGCATCGCGGACCAGTTGAACCAGGCGGCCAGGATCAGCCGGACCGCCACTCCCACGAGCAGCAGGTCGCCGATCACGTCCGCGGCCGAGATCTTGCCGAGCTGGCCGTGCCCGCCGATGACGAAGACCCAGATCACCAGCAGCGCCGCGCAGCCGCACGCCACCAGGTCGATCAGCCGGGCCCGGTCGATCAGCAGCGCGCCGCCGCGGGTCAGCCGGATCAGCGCCAGCACCACGAGCGCGAACATCGCGACGTAGCAGATGTCCGCGGCCGACATGTTGTCGAGCGCGTAGAAGACATCCCCGACGGCCAATGCCGCGACGGAGGCGGCGAGCAGGAGCCAGGGTCCGATCCGGGCGGGCTTGTGCCGACATATTCCGACGATGATGGCGGCGACGCTGACGGCTCCCAGATGGATCCATTCGATGGCTTGGAGCACGACTAACTAGTACCAGCCTCGTCGCTGTCTGTCCATGTGAAGATATACGCAGCGCTATGACCAGGCAACATCGTGATCGTGACACCGAGACCCGTGAAAAAAACGTGAATGTGAAGGTCGGCGGGTGCCTCGATCGATCAGCTGAAGACCTCGGCGACCACGGTGCTGGTGCTCGCGCCCTGGGCGCCGGTTACCGGCTGCCACTTACCGTCGGGCGCGTTCCATTCCCGGTCGGCGAACCGGACCCGTTCCACCCCGGTGCTGCTGGCGTGCGAGACGAGCCAGTGTGCGTATCGCCAGCCGGCGTTGACGTCCTTGACCGCGACGGTCAGGCCGCCGGCCTGCGTCGCCTCGATGGTGGTGAGGCCCTTGCCCCAGTCGAGCCGCATGCCCTCGGCCAGCGCCGCGGCGGCGGTGGCGCCGCGCAGGGCGGGCTCGCCGCTGACCGTGCACTCGACCGCTCCGGTGGCCCGGCCGGTCAGCGCCTTGGCGAGCACCGCGGACTCGTCGGCCCACTTCTCGTACGCGTTCGGGTAGGCCGACCGCTGCACCTTCTGCGCCGCGTCGGTGACCCGCATCTTCTGCCAGCCCTTGACCTTCTTGAGGGCCGAATAGAACTTGCCCGCCGCATATCTCGGGTCCTGGATCTTTTCCGGCGTGCCCCAGCCCTGGCTGGGGCGCTGCTGGAAGAGCCCGACCGAGTCGCGGTCGCCGGTGTCGAGATTTTCCAGCTTGGACTCCTGGAACGCGGTCGCCAGCGCGATCACCACGGCCTGTTCGGGCATCTTGCGCCGCAGGCCGACCGCGGTGATCGTGGCGGCGTTCGCCATCTGGACCAGGTCGAGGGCGACCTCGCCGTCGGCCCGCACGATGCACTCGGGGCCGAGCTGCGGGAGCTGGATCTTGCCCTCGATGGAGTTGACGGCCACGACCACCCCGAGGGCGCCGAGGAGCGAGAGCAGAGCCGTCACCACCAAAATCGGCTTTTTCCCCACACACACTCCCTCCGTCAGGTGACAAGCGTAGTCAACGAGCGCCCGTCTGCTGTGCGACCGGCACCCAGGAGGCCGGGCGCTTCTCGCGGAACGCATCGACACCCTCGCTGCCCTCGGCCGACCGGAAGTAGCCGGCCGAGCGCTCCGACAGCTCGGCCAGGTCGGCCCGCACGGTTTCGGCCGGCCTGCGGCGCAGCAACTGCTTGGTGCCGGCCAGGGCCTGCGGACCACCCAGGACCAGAGACCTCGTGTACGCGGCGACGGCCGCGTCCAGCCCGTCCGCCTCGACGGCCGCCGTGACCAGCCCGATCTCGGCCGCGCGCGCCCCGTCGAACACGTCGCCGGTGAGGTAGAGCGCCGCCGCCGCCCGGGGCGCGAGCCGGGGCAGCACGGTGGCGCTTATCACTGCCGGGATCACGCCGAGCCGCACCTCCGAGAACGCGAACGTGGCCTCCCGGGCGCAGACCGCGATGTCGGCGGCCGCGATCAGGCCGAGCCCACCCGCGCGGGCCGGGCCGGCGATCCGGGCGAGCACCGGCTTCGGGAATTCCCAGATGGCGGCGAGCACGTCGGCCAGCAACTCGGCGGGGATCCGGCCGGACTGCCGGGCCTCGGCGGTCTCCTTCAGGTCGGCCCCGGAGCAGAAGACCGGCCCGGTGTGCGAGATCACCACCGCCCGGACGGCCGGGTCGGTGACGGCGGCGCCCAGCCCTTCCAGCAGCTCACGCATGAGCTGGGCGGAGAGCGCATTGCGGTTCGCCGGGCTGTCCAGTGTGATGGTGGTCACTCCGGCGGCGGTGGCGGTACGGACCAACTCCATGCCGGAACCCTAACGGGGTACGTGCACACTTGACGGATGCCTGGTCCCCTCCCCGACGGTGAGCCCGTGCCGAGTGACGGCTCGCTGCCCGACAGCGCCCTGCGCGACGTCGGCGGGCGCGGTTTCGGGGTCTACGTCCACGTGCCGTTCTGCGCGAGCCGCTGCGGATACTGCGACTTCAACACGTACACCGCCAGTGAGCTGGGCGGCGGTGCCAGCCGCGAGGGTTACGCGGACGCGGTCCTGGCCGAGCTGAAGCTGGCCGCCTCGGTCACCGGCGCGCGCGTCGACACCGTCTTCGTCGGCGGCGGCACGCCGACCCTGCTCGACCCCGGTGACCTGGGCCGGATCCTCGACGGCATCGACCAGACCTGGGGCCTGGCGGCCGGCGCCGAGATCACCACCGAGGCCAACCCGGAGTCGGTCGACCCGGCCTCGCTGCGGGCGCTGCGCCGGGCCGGCTACACCCGCATCTCGCTGGGCATGCAGTCCGCCGCCCCGGCCGTGCTGAGGATCCTGGACCGCAAGCACACCGCGGGCCGGGCGCCGCAGGCCGCGATCGAGGCGCGGGAGGCCGGCTTCGAGCACATCAACCTGGACCTGATCTACGGGACGCCGGGCGAGCGCCCCGAGGACTTCGCCGCCTCGCTGCGCACCGTGATCGACGCGGGAGTCGACCACGTCAGCGCGTACTCGCTGATCGTCGAGGACGGGACCCGGATGGCCGCCCGGATGCGCCGCGGCGAGCTGCCGTACCCGGAGGACGACGTCGCCGCCGACCGCTACCTGGCCGCGGAGCAGGCCCTCGGCGCGGCGGGTTTCTCCTGGTACGAGGTGTCGAACTGGGCGACGACGCCGGCGGCCCGCTGCCGGCACAACCTGCTGTACTGGACCGGCGGCGACTGGTGGGGCCTCGGGCCGGGCGCGCACAGCCACGTGGGCGGCGTGCGCTGGTGGAACGTCAAGCACCCCGCGGCGTACGCGAAAAGGGTCGAAGCGGGACTCTCTCCCGGCCTGGGCCGGGAGCTGCTCACCGACGCCGACCGGCACGTCGAGGACGTGATGTTGCGGGTCCGCCTGCGCGACGGCCTGCCGTTGACCGCGCTCGACGCGCCCGGGCTGACCGGCGCGGCCCAGGCCCTGGCCGACGGCCTGCTGGACCGGGCGGCCTACGAGGCCGGCCGGGTGGTCCTCACCCTGCGCGGCCGGCTGCTGGCCGACGCCGTGATCCGCGACCTGCTGCCGTGACGCGGTGGCGCCGGGCCGGAGCCCGGCGCCATCGAGGGAGCGCTACTTCACGATCGAGACCGTCATCGGGTAGTTGTACGGCTCGTTGTTGTTCGCCTTGACCCCGGCGATGATGCCGAAGATCGTGCCGATGGCCCACGCCGCCGGCCCGATGATGAAGCCGACCAGGGCGCAGGTGAGCACCCAGCCGACGAGCGCGATGATCGACCAGAGGATCTGGAAGTTCAGCGCCTTGACCGCCTCGGCCCGCACGACCGGCGACTGGTTGCCCTTGGCCAGCAGGGCTACGAGCGGCGCGATCCAGCCGGAGCAGCCGCCGCCGAGGAACGCGCCGGCCGCGCCACCGAAGTGGGCCACCAGGATCCAGGTCTTGTCGTCGCTGCCCGGCCCGTAGCTCGACGGCGGGTAGCCACCGGGCGGGTAACCACCCGGCTGCTGGCCGTAGGCGCCGGGAGCGCCGTACGGGGGGTCGTTGGGCGGCGGGCCGTAGCCGCCCGGGGCACCCGACGACGGCGGCGGGCCGTAACCACCGGCACCGGAGGTGGGCGGGGGAGCATAGCCCCCGGCGCCCGAGGTGGGCGGCGGCGAGCCGTAGGGCGGCGGCGAGCCGTAAGGCGGCGGCTGCGGGGAGCCGTACGGCGGGGGCGATCCGGCGGCCGGATCGTTACCCGACTGTGGGTTGAACGGTCTGGTGGGGTCCGAGGGGCTTCCCTCACCGGGAGGACGCGGCGGTTCAGTCATGCGCACACGGTAGGACCGCAGGTCGAACGTGGCGAGGGCAACACCCTGGTGACGTCGGAGAATAGACACTCGGCTAAGTGACACAGGCCCTGTCGGCTGATCATCGCGCGGCGGGCGCCGGCGACGTAGACTGGCACTCGACTTTGAGGAGTGCCAAGAGCGCCAAGGGGGAGGAGCCGACGTGAGTCTTGACGACCGCAAGCTCGAAGTGCTCCGCGCCATAGTCGAGGACTACGTGGCGACCCAGGAGCCGGTGGGCAGCAAATCCCTGGTCGAGCGCCACCAGTTGGGCGTCTCCCCGGCCACGGTCCGCAACGACATGGCGGTGCTGGAGGAGGAGGGCTACATCCGGCAGCCGCACACCAGCGCCGGCCGGGTCCCGACCGACGCCGGCTACCGGCTCTTCGTCGACCGCCTCTCCCGGGTCAAGCCGCTGAGCCCGGCCGAGCGCCGCGCCATCGAGCGCTTCCTGGTCGGCGCGGTCGACCTCGACGACGTCGTGCACCGCACGGTGCGGCTGCTCGCCCAGCTGACCCGGCAGGTCGCCGTCGTGCAATATCCGAGCCTCGCCCGCTCCTCGGTGCGCCACCTCGAGTTGGTGCCGATCTCCACCACCCGGCTCATGCTGGTGATGATCGCCGACACCGGCCGGGTCGAGCAGCGCCTGGTGGAGCTGCCGGGGCCGACGGCCAGCGACGACGTGCTCGACATGCGTCGCAAGATCAACTCTAAGCTCACCGGCGAGAAGCTCGCCGACACCCCGCCGCTGGTGCAGGTTCTGGTCGACGAGTGCGCCCCGGAGAAGCGCACGACGATGGCCTGCGTCGCCTCGGTGCTGCTCGAGACACTGGTCGAGCGCAGTGAGGAACGCCTCGCCCTGGCGGGTACGGCAAACCTGACCCGCGGCGGCGTGCTGGACTTCCAGGGCACGCTGCGGCCGGTCCTCGAAGCGCTGGAGGAGGAGGTCATCCTTCTCAAGCTCATCGGTGAGGTGGAACCGAGCACCACCCGGGTCCGCATCGGCGACGAGAACGAGATCGACAACCTGCGGGCGGCATCCGTGGTCAGCACGGGTTACGGACCAGGCACGACGATCGTTGGTGGGCTCGGCGTGCTGGGGCCGACCCGGATGGACTACCCCGGCACGATCGCGACTGTGCGTGCCGTGGCACGCTACGTTGGCGATCTGCTGGCACAAAACTGACGCAACCGCGACGAAGGTCTCCAGCGCGCAGCGCGGGGCAGACATGAGGACTCGAAACCCTGTGGCCAAGGACTACTACGGAATTCTCGGCATCAGCCGCGAAGCCACCGACGACGAGATCAAGCGCGCCTATCGCAAGCTGGCCCGTCAATACCACCCGGACGTCAATCCCGACCCCGAGGCGCACGAGAAGTTCAAGGACATCAACGCCGCGTACGAGGTCCTCTCGGACGACCAGAAGCGGCAGATCGTCGACCTCGGTGGCGATCCGCTGGCGCCGGGCGGCGGCGGTGCGGGCGGCCCGGGCGGTCCCGGCGGCGCCGGCCCGTTCGTGGGCTTCCAGGACATCATGGACGCGTTCTTCGGCACGGCGGCTGGTGGCGGCGGCTCCCGCGGGCCCCGTCCCCGCACCCGGCCCGGCGCCGACGCGATCCTGCGCCTGGAGCTCGACCTGGTGGAGACCGCCTTCGGCGTCGAAGCCCCGATCACGGTCGACACCGCGGTGCTGTGCACCCAGTGCTCCGGCGCGGGCACCGCACCCGGCACCCACCTGGCCACCTGTGAGACCTGCGGCGGCCGCGGCGAGGTCCAGTCGGTGCAGCGCACGTTCCTCGGCCAGGTCGTCTCGTCCCGCCCGTGCCAGGCCTGCCAGGGCCACGGCACGGTCATCCCGCAGCCCTGCCCGACCTGCGCCGGCGACGGCCGGATCCGCACCCGCCGCTCGCTGACCGTGAAGATCCCGGCCGGCGTCGAGGACGGCATGCGCATCCGCCTGGCCCAGCAGGGCGAGGTGGGCCCGGGCGGCGGCACGGCCGGCGACCTGTACGTGGAGATCCACGAACGCCCCCACGACGTCTACTCGCGCAAGGGCGATGACCTGCACTGCCGGGTCACCCTGCCGATGACGGCGGCGGCGCTCGGCACCCGGCTGACCATCAAGACGCTGGACAGCGAGGAGAACATCGAGGTCAAGCCGGGCACCCAGCCGGCCTCGACGCTGCGCATCCGCGGCAAGGGCGTGCCACACCTGCGCGGCCAGGGCCGGGGCGAGCTGTTCGTGCACCTGGACGTGAAGACGCCGACGAAGCTGACGGCCGACCAGGAGCGGATGCTGCGCGACTTCGCCAAGACCCGCGGCGAGGACATCGCGGAGCTGAGCAAGCAGGGTGGATTCTTCTCCCGCATGCGAGACGCCTTCAACGGCCACTAGGGCGCCGGCGGGGATTGGGCGGGTTCTTTGATCAGGAACGGCGTGGTTGTTGGGTAGCCTCGCCTGGTGTCTGCGCCTCTTTTCTTGGTTGACGACCTGCCCAGTGGCAGGCGGTTCACGCTCGCCGGTGCGGAGGGGCATCATGCCGCCACCGTGCAGCGGCTCAAGGTCGGTGAGGATCTGTTGCTCTCCGACGGGCGGGGCGGGACCGCGGTCGCCGAGGTGACCGGGGTCGGCCGGGGCAGTGTCGACGTGAACGTGCTCGGGCGGGAGTTCGCCGAGGTGCCGGATCCCCGGCTTGTCGTGGTGCAGGGGATCGCCAAGGGCGACCGGGGCGAGCTCGCCGTCCAGGCCATGACCGAGATCGGGGTCGACGAGATCGTGCCCTGGGCCGCCTCCCGTTCCGTGGCCCAGTGGCGCGGCGACCGCGGCGTACGCGCCCGGGAGAAGTGGGTGAGCACCGCGCGGGAGGCCGCCAAGCAGGCCCGTCGTTCGTGGCTTCCGGTCGTCGCCGGCAATCCCGACGTCTCCACCAAGAAGGTCGGCGGTCTGCTCTCCGGGGCCGCGGCCGCGTTCGTGCTGCACGAGGAGGCCACCGACCGGCTCAGCCAAGCCAAGCTGCCCGGTAGCGGGGACATCGTGCTGGTCGTCGGGCCCGAGGGCGGGATCAGCGACCAGGAGCTCGGCTCCTTCGTCGCGGCCGGGGCGCAGCCGGTGCGGCTCGGCGACTCCGTGCTGCGGACGTCCACCGCCGGGATGGCCGCCCTCGCCGTGCTCTCCGCGCGGCTGGAGCGCTGGTAACGCGGCTGATAGTGACGGCGTAGGAAGGTTAGCCTAAGCTTCGCCGCATGGTGCTGACGCGGACCCGAGCCCCCTCGCCGGTGCGCGCCTCGGCGCCGGGCGCCGGCGTCGCCGTCTCGCAGGCCCGCCGCAGCGTCGGCCTGCTGATCTGCCTCGGCGTGCTCGCGCTGGTCTGTCTGCTCAGCATCGCGCTCGGCACCCGGACCATCTCGCCGGGCACCGTGTGGGACGCGTTCTTCCACTTCACCAACACCGACGACCAGTCGATCGTGCGGGACCTGCGGGTGCCGCGCACCGTGCTCGGGCTGCTGGCCGGGGTCGCCTTCGGACTGTCCGGCGCGGTCATCCAGGCCGTCACCCGCAACCCGCTCGCCGACACCCAGATCCTGGGCATCAACGCCGGCGCCGGGCTGTTCGTGGTCTTCGCGGTCGGCGTGCTCGGCCTGGCCAGCCTGTCGCAGTACATGTGGTTCGGCTTCGCCGGCGTCGCGTTCGCCCTCACCCTGGTCTATCTGCTCGGCTCGACCGGGCGCGGCGGTGCCACCCCGATCCGGCTGACCCTCGCCGGCGTCGCGCTCGGCGCCGTCATGGACGGCATCTCCGGCGGCATCCGGCTGGTCCGGCCGCGCGCCTTCGACTACCTGCGGTTCTGGGACGTGGGTTCGCTGGCCGGGCGGCCCCTGGAGGTGGCGACCACGATCCTGCCGTTCGTGCTCGCCGGGACGGTGCTCGCGCTGGTCGTGGCGCGGTCGCTGAACGCCGTGGCGCTCGGCGACGATCTCGCCCGTACCCTCGGCGCCCGGATCGGTCGCACCCGGGTCCTGGCCACCGTCTCGGTGATGTTGCTGGCCGGCGCGGCGACCGCCGCGGTCGGGCCGATCGGGTTCGTCGGCCTGATGGTGCCGCACGTCGTGCGCTGGATCGTCGGCCCGGACCAGCGCTGGATCTTCGTCTACACCGTGGTGTGCGGTCCGGTCCTGCTGCTGCTCGCCGACATCGTCGGCCGGCTCGTGGTGCGGCCGGGTGAGTTGCGGGTCGGCGTGGTCACCGCCTTCATCGGGGCTCCCGTGCTGATCTGGTGGGTCCGCCGCGCCCGGGTGAGCGGCCTGTGAGCGTCGACTTCGGCCGCCGGGTCCTGGTGGTCCGTCCGCATCGGAACGTGTCCGCGCGGCTGTCGGCCCGCCCGGCGCTGGTCTGCGTCGTGCTCGTGCTGGCCACGCTCGCCGTCGGGGTGCTGACCCTGGGCACCGGCGAGTTCACCCTCACCCCGGCCGAGGTGCTGCGGGCGCTGGCCGGGGAGGGCACCCGGGCCGCCCGGCTGGTGGTCGTCGAGTGGCGGCTGCCGCGGGTGCTGCTCGCCCTGATCATCGGCGCCGCGCTGGGGCTGGCCGGTGCCCTCTTCCAGGCGCTGACCCGCAACCCGCTGGGCAGCCCGGATGTGATCGGTTTCAGCACGGGCGCCTACACCGGTGTGCTGATCGTGACCGTGTTCGTCGGCAACGGCTACTACCTGGTCGCGGCCGGGGCGCTGGCGGGCGGGATGGCCACCGCGGTCGCCGTCTACCTGCTCGCCTTCAAGCGGGGCGTGCAGGGTTTCCGGCTGATCATCGTCGGCATCGCGATCAGTGCCATGCTGGCCTCGGTCAACCAGTGGTTCATCATCAAGGTCGACCTGCAGGCGGCCTTCGCCGCCATGCTCTGGGGGCAGGGCAGTCTCAACGGCCTCGGCTGGGCGCAGGTCACCCCGGTGGCGGTCACCGTGAGCGTGCTCTGCCTGCTCCTGATCGGGTACGGCCCCCGCCTGTCACTGCTGGAGATGGGCGAGGACGCGGCGGCGGCTCTGGGCGTACGGGTGGAACCGACCCGGCTCGCGTACCTGATCATCGGGGTTGCCCTCACCGCGATCGCGACAGCGGTCGCCGGTCCGATCTCCTTCGTCGCGCTGGCCGCACCGCAGCTCGCCCAGCGTCTTACCCGCACGCCCGGCATCGCGCTGATCCCGTCGGCCGCGATGGGCGCGTTCCTGCTCATGATCAGCGACTTTCTCGCCCAGCGGGCGTTCGCGCCGACCCAGCTGCCGGTCGGGATCGTGACCGTGTCGGTGGGCGGCATCTACTTCGTCTGGCTGTTGGTCCGCCAGGCGCGACGTTGAGCAGGGGAGTCCGATGAGCCTGGCCGCCCGTGACATCACCATCGGGTACGACAAGAAGACGATCAGCGAGCACCTCGACCTGGTGGTGCCCGAGAGCCGGTTCACCGCGATCATCGGCCCCAACGCCTGCGGCAAGTCGACCCTGCTGCGCGCGCTGTCCCGGCTGCTCAAGCCCAGCGCCGGCGAGGTGCTGCTGGACGGGCGGGACATCCACTCGCGGCCAGCCAAGGAGGTCGCCCGCCGGCTCGGGCTGCTGCCGCAGTCGTCGATCGCGCCGGACGGGATCACGGTGGCGGAACTGGTCGCCCGCGGCCGGTTCCCGCATCAGAAGCTCATCCGCCAGTGGTCGGTCGAGGACGAGGCGGCCGTGGTCGCGGCCATGGCCGCCACCGGTGTGACGGATCTCTCCGGTGAGCTGGTCGACACGCTCTCCGGCGGGCAGCGGCAGCGGGTCTGGGTGGCCATGGTGCTGGCCCAGGAGACGCCGATCGTGCTGCTGGACGAGCCGACCACGTTCCTCGACATCGCACACCAGATCGAGCTGCTGGAGCTGTGCGTGCGGCTCAACCGGGAACAGGGCACGACGATGGTCGCGGTGCTGCACGACCTCAACCAGGCCGCCCGGTACGCCGATCACCTGGTGGTGATGAAGGCGGGTGCGATCGTGGCGCAGGGCGATCCGCGCGAGGTCATGACGGCCGAACTGGTCGCGGACGTCTTCGCGCTGGGCTGCCGGATCATCGACGACCCGGAGACGCACACCCCGCTGGTCATCCCGCGCTCCGCCGTGGGTCAGCGCGTAGGTTAGGCTGTCCTTACTTTTGGCAGATCTGTGGGGAGACCGCGTGTCCAGCAACCCGTTCGACGACGAGAACGGCACCTTCCACGTCCTCGTGAACGACGAGGAGCAGCACTCGCTCTGGCCGTCCTTCAAGGAGGTCCCGGCGGGCTGGCGCAGCGTGTTCGGGCCGGCGCCGCGGCAGCAGGCCATCGACTACGTGGACGCCAACTGGACCGACCTGCGTCCGAGGTCGCTGCGCGACAGCATGGCCCCGTGAGCAAGTCCGGCGCTCGGATTCTGCTCCGCACCGCCACGCGCAACGCCAAGCGGCTGTGGACCGGCACCGCGCTGATCGCGGTGCACCAGGTCTGCGAGACGTTCGTGCCGATCCTGATCGGCGTCGTCATCGACCGCGCGGTCACCCCCGGCGACCTGGGCCAGCTGCTGCTCTGGGTGGGCGTGCTGGCCGTGCAGTTCACGCTGCTGACCACGGCGTACCGGTTCGGCGCGCGGCAGCTCATGAAGGCCATCGCCGAGGAGGGACACCAGCTGCGCCTCGAGGTGTCGGCGAAGATCCTGCACCCGCGCGGCGCGCGTACCGACCTGCGGGCCGGTGATCTGCTGACGGTGTCCACCAGCGATGCCGACAACACCTCCTACCTGCTGGACTACATCCCGCGGATCGCCGGTGCGATCGTCGCCACGGTCATCAGTGCGGTGGCGCTGCTGCTGATCTCCGTACCCCTGGGCCTGGTGGTGTTGATCGCCACCCCGCTGGTGCTGGTGCTGCTGCAGGTCAGCTCGCCGCTGATCACCAAGCGGGTCGCCGACCAGCAGGAACAGGCCGGCCGGGCCACCTCGCTCGCCACCGACCTGGTCACCGGCCTGCGGCCGCTGCGCGGCATCGGCGCGCAGGACGCCGCCGCCGGGAACTACCGCGTGGTCAGCCGCCGCTCGCTGGCGGCCACCCTGCGCGCGTCGCGCACCCAGGGCGGCTACCTGGCCGCCTCCACCGTGCTGAGCACCCTGCTGGCCTGCGGCATCGCGATCATGGCCGGCTGGTTCGCGCTGACCGGCCGGATCACCGTCGGGCAGTTCATCACCGTGATCGGGCTGGCCCAGTTCCTCATCGAGCCGTTCGGCACCCTCGCCGTGGTGCCGAGCTGGATCGCCGAGGCACGGGCGTCCGCGGACCGGGTCGCCCTGGTCACCGACGCCGGGCTGGTGCTGCCCGAGGGCATCGAGCGGCCCGCCGAACACCCGTGCGACCTGCGTCTGTCCGGCGTCCGGCACGGCCCGCTCGACGGCCTCGACCTGCACGTGCGGCCCGGCGAGTTCGTCGGCGTGGTCGCCCGCCGCCCGGGCGACGCCGAGGCGCTGGTGAAGCTGCTGAGCATCCCCGCCGACTACCAGGGCAGCGTGCTGCTCGGCGGCTCGCCGCTGGAGCAGGTGGACCGCGCGCACGCGCGCCGGCTGCTGCTGGTCGAGCCGCACCACACCGACCTGTTCACCGGCACGATCGCCGCCAACGTCGCCGTGCACGGTGCTGTCGGGCATGGTTCTGATGGTCTTGTCGGGCATGGTTCTGATGGTCTTGTCGGGCAGGGCTCCGACGGTCTTGTCGGGCACGGTTCCGACGGTCTTGTCGGGCACGGTGGGATCCCGGCCGACGTGCTCAGCGCCGCAGCCGCCGACGAGGTGCTCGCCAGCCAGCCCGACGGGCTCGCCGCGCTCGTCGCCGAGCGTGGCGCCAGCCTCTCCGGCGGTCAGCGCCAGCGGATCGCCCTGGCCCGTGCGCTGCTCGCCAGGCCGCCCGTGCTGGTGCTGCACGACCCGACCACCGCCGTCGACGCGGTCACCGAACACGCCATCGCGCAGGGCATCCGCGCGCTGCGGCACGGCCCGGAGGCCGGCTTCGCCACCGTCGTGATCACGAGCAGTCCCGCCCTGCTGGCCGCCACCGACCGGATCGTCGTGCTCGGCGACGGCGTGGTCACGGCCGAGGGGGCGCACGAGACGCTGGGCGCCAGCGACGAGACCTACCGACAGTTGGTGCTGCGTTGACGACGGAGATCCTGCCCATCGCCACTGCGAAGCAGACCCGCGGCTGGCTGTGGGCCGAGCTGCGCGGCCGCCGGGCCGAGACCGCCGGGACGCTGCTGGTCGGCGTGCTCGCGGCCGCGGCCTCGATCGTTCCCGTGTACGCCCTCGGCATGCTGGTCGACCGGGTCCGCGCGGGCGCCGGCACGAGTGCGATCGTGTCGATCTCCGTGGTCATCATCGCCGCCGCGCTGATCGGCGGGGGCGCTATCGGGCTGTCCTCGTACCTGGTCGGCCGGCTCGGCGCCCGGATGCTCGCCGACCTGCGGGAGAGCACCGTCGCGACCGCGTTGCGGCTGCCGGCGCTGGTGCTGGACCGGGCCGGGCGCGGTGACCTGCTGTCCCGGGTCGGCGCGGACATCGCCGCGATCGGCAAGGCCGTGTCCGACGTGCTGCCGAACATGATCTCGGCACTGCTGCTGGGCGTGCTGAGCCTGGTGGCGATGGCCGGCATCGACTGGCGGCTCGGGCTGGCCGGCGCCGTGGCCGTGCCGTTCTACGTGGTCGCGCTGCGCTGGTATCTGCCCCGCTCGGCACCCCGGTACGCCGCCGAGCGCAAGGCTGTCGCCGAGCGCACGCAACTGCTCGTGGAGAGCATGCAGGGGCTGCGGACCGTGCACGCGTACCGGCTGGAGCAGCGGCACCTCGCGGACATCGACGCGGCGTCGGCCAAGGCGCGCGACATCGACGTCGGCGTCTTCACGCTCTTCACCCGCTTCGTCGGCCGGGTCAACCGGGCCGAGTTCTTCGGGCTGGCGGCCCTGCTGGTGGTCGGCTTCTGGCTGGTCCGCGACGGCTCGGTGAGCGTCGGACAGGCCTCCGCCGCCGCGCTGCTGTTCCACCGGCTGTTCAACCCGGTGTCGACGCTGCTGTTCACTTTCGACGAGATCCAGGCCGCCGGCGCGAGCCTCGCCCGGTTGGTCGGGGTCGAGACGATGCCCGTGGAGCAGCGCGGCGCGGGCCGGCCACCGGCGGATGCGGCGCTGACCCTGGACGACGTCAGCTTCAGCTACGACGGCCGCACGCCGGTGCTCCGCGGGGTCAGCCTGCGGCTGGCGCCGGGGGAACGGGTGGCGCTGGTCGGCTCCACCGGGGCGGGCAAGACCACGGTGGCCTCCATCGCCGCCGGGGTGCTGCGTGCCGACGGGGGCGAGGCGCGGGTCGGTGGCGTACCCGTACCGGAACTGCCGCGCGACACCGTGGCGATCGTCAGCCAGGAGACGCACGTCTTCGCCGGGCCGTTGATCGAGGACCTGCGCCTGGCCCGCCCCGGCGCGAGCGTCGACGAGGTCTCGGCCGCGCTGGAAACCGTGGGTGCGCTGCGGTGGGCGCGGGCGCTGCCCGAGGGCCTGGACACGCTCGTCGGTGACGGCAGCCACGAACTGACCGCCGCGCAGGCACAGCAGCTGGCACTGGCCCGGCTGGTGCTGCTGGACCCGGCGGTCGCCGTGCTGGACGAGGCCACCGCCGAAGCCGGCAGCGCGGGCGCCCGAGAGCTGGAGGAGGCCGCCGCGGCGGCGACGCGGGGCCGGACGGTGCTGATCGTGGCGCACCGGCTGACCCAGGCGGCGTCGGCCGACCGGATCATCGTGCTGGAGCACGGCGAGATCGTCGAGTCCGGGCCGCACGCGGAACTGGTGGCGGCGCGGGGCCGCTACGCGCAGCTCTGGTCGGCCTGGGAGACCCGAAGCTCGGCGCCGGCGCAGCCGTAGGGCGGGTATCCGTACCGGGGGAGTGGAGACAGCCCGGTAGGCCGGGCGGGAGATCCGGACGAGCCTGGACGGGTGACCACTTCACTCGAAACCCGTCCGCGGCCCCGTCTCGGCCGGAGCCTGCTCTATTGTGCAGCTCTGCTTCCCTTGACAGCCGCGTCGTTGTTTGCTGTGCCGGTCGGCCGGGCTCGTGTTGCCGCCGGGTGGTGGCTGCGGTTGCGTGCCCGGTTGCTCGGGGCGGCGGAAGCTCCTGGGCGGCCTGGCGCCTTTGCGGTTGGCGGGCGGCCGGGCGTCTTCGTGGTCGCCGGCCACGCGGTATTGAGCCTGGTGCTTGGCGCTGTCGCGCTGATTCCGTTCGGAGTGCTGCTGGCGTTCGTGTTCCGCGGGGTGTTCTACGGCCTGGTGGACCACGGGCCCTACGACAACTCATGGGGCGGGCCGAGCCGCGCAGGTGCCTGGCTCGCGCACTTCCTCATCGGTTTACCGATGGCCGTGGCGGCGTTGCTGCTCCTGGCCGGGATCGCCGCCCTGCACGCCAGGCTGACCACGATGCTCACCGGGCGTCGGCCCGCGCCGTGGGTGCTCGCGGTGGCGCTGGTGCTGCCCGTACCGGCGGTTGCGCTCTTCATCGCCTGGCTACATCAGATTTAGGACGCCGGCGCCGGGCTTTGCTTCTTCGACGTCCCGCTTCGCCCCTGGTACGGCAGCCGTCGCAGTGGGTCCGGGTGGGCGTGTCCGGCGGGTGGCGTCGCGTACCGAGGAGGCCGGGGCTGGGTTATCCACAGGGCACCCGTTCTGTCGTACGTTTGTTCTAGGTTGGTCGGGTGTTGGAGTTGGTGTGCGAGACCCGCCGGGCGGCTGCCGCGTGTGCCGCGGCTCCTGCCTGGGCGGTTCCCGATCGGGATCTGGTCGAGTGTCTGCGGCAGGCCTGGGCCGTGGTGCAGCAGCTCACCGCGGTGACCGCGCATCTGATCTCGCAGGCGCAGTCGCGGGGTGTGCCGCGGGCGTGCGCGGCGACCAGCACCGTGGTGTGGCTACGCCAGCAGTTGCGGGTCAGTCCTCAGACGGCGGCGCGGCTGGTCGCCCTGGCCGATGCCCTGCGAGCGCGGCCGGTGCTCGACACCGCGGTCTGCGCGGGCGTGGTGTCGGCTGAGCAGGCCGCGATGATCGCGGCGACGCTCGCGGATCTACCGGGCGATCTGGGGTGGGAGGTCACTGACGAGGCTGAGAGCGTGTTGGTGGATCAGGCCGGCGTGTTCGACCCGGTGACCTTGGGCAAACTCGGTGCGCGGATCTTGGAGCATGTCGCTCCCGAGGTCGCCGAGCAGCGGGAGGCTGAGCTTTTGGCCCTGCAGGAGGCCCGAGCCCACGACAAGCGGGCGTTCACCCTCAGCCCACTCGGTAACGGTCAGGTCCGGCTGACCGGTTGCCTCGACGCTACCGGCGCTGCCACCGTCAACGCCGCTCTCGACCCGCTCTGCCACCCCCGGCGTGACCCGGCGGAGGCCCGCACACCGGCGCAGCGTCGCGCTGACGCGCTGGTGGATGTGTGTACTGGTGCGTTACGGGACGGGACGGATCTGCCGGGACACGGCGGCGACCCGGCCCAGGTCGTCGTCACCATCCCGCTCGCCACATTGACCGGGCAGCCCTCGCCAGCCGGGCAGCCCTCAGCCGAGCAGTCCAGGGCGGCCGAGCAGTCCTCAGCCGGACAGTCCAGGGCGGCCGAGCAGTCCTCAGCCGAGCAGTCCAGGGCGGCCGAGCAGTCCTCAGCCGAGCAGTCCAGGGCGACCGGGCAGTCCAGGGCGACCGGGCAACCCCAGCCAGCCGGACAACCTTGGCCAGCCGGGCAACCCCAGCCAGTCGAGCAACCCCAGCCAGTCGAACGGCGCGGGGCGGCGCGCGGACTCCGGGCCGGCGGTCCACCAACGATCACCGAACCGGCCCGTCCCGCCACCAGTGGCGGCGGTCAGACCCGCGACTGGACTCGCCAAACGAACGCCGGTACCGGCACCGGCCCGCACGCCCACACCGGCACCGGCACCGGCACCGGCCCGCACGCCCACGCCCACGCCCACGCCTGCACCGGCGCAGGCCCGCACGCCGGCACCGGTGGCGGGGTGGGGCGACTGGACACCGGCGCCCCGATCAGCGCCGCCGAAGCCCGACGCCTGGCCTGCGACGCGCACATCGTGCCCGCCGTGCTCGGCGGCGACAGCCAAGTCCTCGACCTCGGCCGGGCACGACGACTGTTCACCGGCCCCCTACGCCGGGCCCTGATCCTCCGCGACGGCGGCTGCACCTTCCCAACGTGCGACCGACCCGCGCGCTGGACAGAGGGACACCACCTGATCCCCTGGGCCGACGGCGGCACCACCAACCTGGCCAACGCCTGCCTCGTCTGCCGCCGACACCACCGCCTGCTGCACAACAACAGCGGCTGGCAGGCCCGTCTCGGCCCCGACGGACACCCCGAGTTCCTCCCACCAGCCACCCTCGACCCCGAACGCCGCCCCCAGCGGAACACTTTCCACCGCCGCCAATAGGACCCACGCATGGCACCGAGTCGCTCCCGGAGCATCCCGGGCACCGCTTCACGGCCCGAGGCGGTAGCAACGCACACCGCCCCGACGATCCGCGCCGCCGACAATCACAACGACGGTCGCTCCCGCGATCCCTACGAATCACGCCGCCCACAACCACAACGACGGCCGCTGTTGCCATCCCAGCGATCCGCACCGCCTACAACCACTGCTAGCGGACGCTGAAAAATGGCTCTGGCACGGTCTCGGTGATCGTGACTGGTCGATGTCAGTCGGCGAGGAGGATGCGGCGGCGTAGGAGGTCGGGGTTGGCCCGGCCGTACATTTGTCGTTTGGTGTGTCCTGAACGTTGAGGAGGTTCGGTAGGTCGAGTTTCCGAGGCGATGCTGCACGGATGATGAAGGTTTGGCCCTTCGGAGTCGCCCGGCGGCGGGAGGCTCCAAACCACCTCATGCTGCGTTGGCTGAAGACCGTCGTGGTGAGCGATGAGGAAAAGGCGCCCGAGAGGCGTCAGGTGGGGACCAGGAAGACGAACGCGAGTGAATCGTTGCTGACGTGTCGAAACAGATACAGACGACATCGAAACCGGGGTGTCAAATGGATCCCGGGACAAGCCTGGAAGGTGGGCCGTCTTCTGGCCAGGTGGTGTCCGGCATGTAGACGACGTGAGCCTGGTCTGCGGCTTCCGTGTGGAACAGGAGAAGGCGTGTCCGGATACGCCCGGCTCGTTCGGGTTGGGGTGAGGGAGCGTCCCAAGCGGCGACACCGTGAGGGATTGAGTAC